>JAZRQE010000029.1:0-54462 GCA_045649545.1 Acutalibacteraceae bacterium | reverse complement strand
TCTCAAAAAAATTTAAGGGTCCTATTTTTCAATAGTTATCGTTGTTTAATTTTCAAGGTCCGCTACACTCCTTAAGGCTTCCCCTCACGCGAGTGCCTGACTATATTACCACACCACTTTCACTTTGTCAACAGTTTTTTTGAGGAATTTTAAAAAAATTTGACGTAATTTAATATTTAATAAATAAACGTTAAGGTATATGTTGTTTTTATTGGGTAAAACTGTAATTAAAGACTAATTTTTAAAAGTTAGGACGGTAATTTTAATGAAAGTTAAACACTTAATTTCATCGGTTTTAATTATTGTTTTACTATTTACAACGTTTTGCACAACAGCATTCTGTTATTCAAGCATGGGGTCGCGTGGAAATGAAGTACGTCAAATTCAACAGCGACTTAAAGAATGGGGCTATTATAAAGGTAGTGTTGACGGTATTTATGGAACCAAAACCCGTTCTGCAGTCATTAAATTTCAAAAGAACCACAACATCACTGCTGACGGTATTTGTGGACGAAAAACTTTAGAGCTAATTGGTTTGCCGACGGGAGTTGACTCATCTAACTCAAATTCCTATAACGGGTACTCTTCTGCTGACTACCGTTTGTTAGCAAGGTTGATTTCAGCAGAGGCACGCGGTGAACCGTATTTAGGACAAGTAGCAGTTGGTGCTGTTGTGTTAAACCGAATCGAACACCCATCATTCCCTAATTCAATTTCGGGTGTTATTTATCAAAAGAACGCCTTTTCATGCATTGATGACGGACAATTTGACAAGCCGGTTGAGGACAGTGCTTATGAGGCAGCACGCGATGCATTAAACGGACTTGACCCGAGCGGCGGTGCAATATATTATTTTAATCCGAAAACCGCAACAAGCAAATGGATATGGAGCAGACCTTTAATTAAAACAATCGGCAGTCATAGGTTTTGTTCATAAATAAAATCTTAAGGAGATTTTCTCTCCTTAAATTACATAAATAATTTAATTTATAGCTTTGATACTATTGAAAATTTATACTTTTAGGTGTATTATATTAAAAATAAATATATAAAGATTCTAATATATAATACATTGAGGATTAAGTATGTACGGATTGGATGTTTTGGTACAAAAAGTTCTCTTAATGGGAACTTTAGTTATTATTGGATTTATAATGAGAAAATGTAAGAAACTTGACGGTTCTGTTGCCAAAAGCCTTGGTGATGCTGTTGTTTATATTGCACAGCCGGCAATGATTATTTACAGCTTTCTCGAGGTTGATTTTAACACGCGTACTCTTATAACAGCTTCGATAGTCTTCGGATTTTCTTTAATTTTCCACCTTATTTATTTTTTAGTTGCATTCAATTTATATAAGAATGCTCCCGATAAACAAAAAACCGTGCTTCGCTTTGCAACAATCTTTACAAATGCAGGATTTATGGGAATACCTCTCATTTCTGAACTTATCAGTCCTGAGGCTGCTATTTATGCTACATTCTATGTCATCGGTTTTAATGTTTACTGTTGGACTTTAGGAAGTTATCTGTACACTAAAGATAAAGCGTACATATCAATTAAAAAGTTGTTGGTTAACCCTTCCATAATTCCTACATATTTTGGTTTAGCATTTTATTTAATCGGCGGTCTTTGCACTATGCCAGATTTTATGAGACCTATAATCGACAACTTCCTTGTTCCTGTAATGCAAAACGATGTTCTTTATTTAGCAAAATGTTCAATTATGCCTCTTTCTATGGTTATGATAGGTATCAGACTTGCAGAGTCAAGTTTCAAGACAATGTTCAAGGATAAATACCTGCCCTTATATATAATTGTAAGGCTTATCATAATTCCGCTCGGAATTATGGCAATTATGAAGTTGATTTTATCCCTTGGAATAATCACTTCAGACATCATTATCCCAGCCGCAACGGTAATTGTAATCAGCTCTTCTACCCCTGCCGCTGCAATGGCAAACATCTTTGCCGAGCGCTATGATGGTGATGCTATATATGCCAGCAAAATAGTTTCTGTAAGTACATTGCTTTCTATGTTCACAATGCCTTTAGTAGCAGCGCTTTTAAGTATAGTTATAAAATAAGGAGATTATTATGAAATATTTAGTTTTACTTTGTGACGGTATGGCCGACTATAAATTCGAGGGTTTGGGCGGCAAAACACCCATGATGTTAGCAAACAAGCCTAACATCGACAGTTTAGCCAAGACTTCAACCGTTGGTCTTGCCAAAACCGTTGCCGACAATTTAAAACCCGGCAGTGACGTTGCAAACCTTTCGGTAATGGGTTATGACCCTCAAGAATGTTACACCGGACGTTCTCCGCTTGAAGCCGCAAGCATCGGTATTGCATTAACCGACACCGATGTAACACTTCGTTGCAATCTTGTCACGCTTTCAGACGAAGAAGTTTTCGAAGACAAGACTATGATTGACTACTCTGCAGGTGATATTTCATCAGCCGAAGCCGCCGAGATTATAAAGTCTGTTGAAGATGCTTTTGGTAATGAAATATATTCATTCTATGCAGGTGTCAGCTACCGTCATTGTTTGGTTGTGAAAAACGGTACTGTTGATTTAGGAAACATAACTCCCCCGCACGATATTTCGGGTCGAGTTATCGGTGAATATTTAAGTGACCATAAAAACGCCGCACCGCTGATTGATTTAATGAAGAGAAGTGTTGAGGTGTTAAAAGACCATCCGGTAAATCTTAAAAGAATTGCCGAAGGTAAACGTCCTGCAAATTCAATTTGGCTTTGGGGTGAAGGCACAAAACCGCAAATGTGCAGTTTTTGTGATAAGTTTGGCGTTAACGCCGGCATTGTTTCGGCAGTTGACCTTATTAAAGGTATCGGCAAGTTAGCAAAATGCGATGTTGCCGAAGTAAAAGGTGCAACCGGCTACATTGATACCGATTTTGAGGGAAAAGCCAATGCCGCAAAAGAACTATTCAAGAAAAATGACTTGGTTTATGTTCACGTTGAAGCACCTGACGAATGCGGTCACAGAGGTGAAGCCGAAAACAAGGTTAAAGCAATTGAGTTGATTGACCAACGTATTTTAGGCACACTGATTGACGAGTTAGAAAAATACGGCGAATACCGAATTCTTATTATGCCGGACCACCCGACACCGCTTATCACAATGACCCACGCACGTGACCCCGTACCTTTCTTAATATATGATAATAAAAAGCCGCAAGCAGGCGTTGAAAGTTTCACCGAGGAAACAGCAACGGCTACCGGCATCTACTACGACCACGGTCCGGATATAATGAAAGTCTTATTGGAAAAATAATTGTACTAAAAACAAAAACTCCGCAGTTTTCACTGCGGAGTTTTTTATAATTTAAAATCCGGTATAATCATTTAATGTTTTCAAAGAATAGCCTTGTCTTCTTGCCTCGTCAATGACATTACCCAAGATATTTACATTATCAATCGAGCTTGCGTGCAATAGTATCACAGCACCCGGGTGGAAGCGTCCGGTTACTGTTTTGAACGCCTTTTCACTTCCCATTTGATTATCAGTGTCATAATCTCCATAAGCTATCGACCAGAAAATACTTTTATACCCTACCGATGTTACGAGCTCAAGCGAGTTATAAGAGTTAGCCCCCGTCGGGAATCGGAAGTAATCGGTTTTATAATTAAAGTGCTTTTGCAGATATTCGTCAACCTTATATAATTCCTCTGCCATTTTGGTACGTGTTATATCGGGGAAAACCGGATGTGTTGCACTGTGATTACCAACAATATGCCCCTCGTCTATCATTCTTTGTACTGTTTCGGGATTTTTCTTTATAAAACTTAAGGTCACAAAAAACGCCGCTTTAGTATCCTTTTCCTTTAAAGTATCAAGAATTAACGGTGTTAGTTTTTGACCTTTATATTCATACTCATAACCACAGTCAAAAGTAAGATACATTCTCTTATCGGTTGAAATAGTGTCAAGAGCCAATGCCTTTACATCAGTCATTTTATCAAACCGTTTTTGATTATCTATTGATATTTCGTGCGGTTTTCCGTTTTTGGCAACACCAAAACCAAAGCCTTGTTTTTTGTTAGATAGCCCACGGGAATTTTCTGCGTCTTTGACTATATATTCCCCTACCTCAACATCGTAATTTTTTAAAACATAACTCGAAGTAACAGAAGAGCTAATATTAGAGGTATTAGCAGGCTTGTCCTCATTAGAAACGGTTTTGCTTGAGGTCATTTCACTTGAAGTTAATTCACTTGAAGTTATATCGCTCGAGGTCGCAGTATCACTACTCACAGTTTGTTGTTCACTGCTATCAACCTCACCATCGTTCACTCTTTTACAAGAAATTAAAGTAAATAATAAAATCAGAAGTAAAATCATAGCAAATATTCTTTTCATAGAAATTCATCCCCTTTCTATATTTTCAGTTTAACACAAATTTATGTAACCTACAAGTTCCAAAAAAATGACAAATTATTACATTTAAATAACAAAAAGAATAAGGACTATGGGTCGTACTCTGAAGGATAGTAAATAAGCTGTGTAGAAATTTTCTACACAATGAAAAAACGGATGAGCGAAACCTATCTGTTAATCTGTTCGACCTATTGGATTTGTTGAGTTCTTTTATATGAATTTGAAAAAATACTCTCTATGTTTTAATTTCTCGCTCAGTCAAATAAGACATCATCAAGTTCTGTAATCATATACTCCGGATTGAATATCGAGTTCTCACAATGGGTCTTGCCTTTAAAGCATTTCACAACTGTTGTTGGATAATGTTTCTTAACATACTTTGCAGATTTCTTTGCAAGCATTTCGTTCAAAGCTGTTCCGTGGAAATAGTATATCTTCGTATCACAAAGTTCTATATCACTTCTTAATTTAAAATCTGCAATGGAGCTGAGGCAATTCTCAATAGTTGTATCACTCATATTATCAAGAATCTTTACAAAATAATCCATATGCACCTCTGGGCAGATAGCCTTTGCCTGTTGTAAGGTCTTTTTATCTCTCTGTTGAGTTTTATGTGTAACCTTAAGATAAAAGTTACGTGTAAAACTTTTAATAAAGCTGCTCTGAGATACAATAGGTGAGCCGTCAAAGATAATCTTTTCAAACTTAAGTCTGTTATTCTGCCACATGGTTGCAGTAAGCACACCACCCATAGACATACCGAAAATGCCGTAAACATTTTCGCCGTAGTTTGAGATTATGTAATTTTCAAGCTCTTTGGCATCCTTTGAAAAGGAAACAAAATCCTCCTTTTCGTCAGGGTTGTGTCCCGAAATTATGGGAACGATAATATGAAAGTCATTTTTATAATGCTCAATATACTTTTCCCACACATGCCAAGGACTTTGGAAACCGTGTACAAGGATAAGCTTTCTTTTGCTTTTATCGCCGAATTCGAGAATTTTCATATTGCGAACCTCCTCGTCAAATTCAGAATTTGTTAATCTTGAATGGCTTTACTTGTGGCTAAACAGGTCTTTAGCCATTAAGGTAATCAATTATCGGTTCGATATATTTTATATCTGAAATATCATATGATGATGACATCATTTTTATCTGTTCAATATCAGCCTCTGTCTTATCTTTCTTTGCTTTTAAAACCTTAACAAACATTTTCATCATCGTCTTTGATATTGCAGGCATTTTTTCGTAATCAAGACCACCAGGACAATAGAACCATCTTACTATTTTAAGCTCTTCCTCAGAGAAGTTTTTAGGTAATGTTAGTTCAATTTCAGGGTTTTCAATGGGACTTGCACCAACACAAAAAGCTACCAGCTTCTTATCCTTCCATCTCAAAAGATTCTTCTTAAACCATTTGAGTTTGCTTATTGAACCAGCTACAGCCCAACCGCCAAAAACTACGGCATCATAGCTATCTAAATCCGCATTTTTAGCTTTACTACACTCAATGCAGTCTGCATTTGTTTTTTCTGCTATCCACTGGGCATATCTTTTTGTAAATCCAGTCTGTGAATTATAAATTACAATCGTTTTCATTTTTAAATCTCCTCATAATACGGTAATATTTTCACAATTATAATCTATTCGACCTATTAGAATTTATCTTTTGGGTTTTCGTCCCATATATCGATTAACTGTATTTCGGTAATCCAAATATTCCTTTCCAAATGCACCGAGTAAAAAATCTTCCTCAACATTTACAATTTGCAGATGAAACATCAAGGCGGCGAATGCTGATATTGCAAACAGAATCCAGTTAAAAAACATTAAAACAATTCCAATATAGACAAGGTCGAATCCCAAAAATGCCGGATTTCGACTAATTTGATAAATTCCCTCTGTTATCAATTCGGTCTTATCCGTTTCCGAAACACCTGCACGCCAACTATCTCGCATAGTTACAACAGAACAAATGAACACGGCGGTGCCAATCAAGGCTATTACGCCACCGACACATCTAACCCCTGTTGAGAACAAAGAAGAATTTAATACAATGCTGATTATCTCTACTATCGGTACAACGATGGTGGCTATCTTCATTGTAACCTCAATAAATTTTACAATGCCCTTCTTACCCTTGCCGATTTGGTCGGTCTGAATACCTCGTTTCTTTTGAATAAACATTTTACCAAAGTAGCATCCATAGAATAACAACAGAACAAAAATTGCTATAATTTGAAAAATCATTGACAGACCTCCGTCAAATTGGAATTTATCAGTATTGAGACTTTTATAAAATACACTTATTTCACATTCAGAACTCCGCAATCGGTAAAAATCAAATCGCCGACAGAAAATTTGTCTCCCGTGCGAGTATTGCGAAGTTCTACCATTCTACGGCTCTCCATATATCCCTCTTTGTAGTTGACGGAAATCAGGAATTGCATATTTCCTTCGTTTACAATGTAATATTCTGTACCGAGCACGAGCAGTCTAATGCTGTTTAGCAAATCACTAAATCCAACAAAAGGGGTGAAGAGAGAAATGAACAAATCGAATCCTTTATCAACTTTATCTCGTTTCTTCTGTGGGAGCAGGGTTCTTACTTCAGCAGAAGGATATTTTTCAATCATAAGCTTATCCGTCAGTTTTTTCTTAATAAATGCCTTTCCATACTTTGAAATGTCAATTGTTTCTCGAATTACATTGATATCAATTTCGTTGCCATCATCTAAAAGATAATCTACGCTCACATTCAAAAGCTGCGCCAATAATTTAAGGTTTGAAACATCGGGAATACCCTTATCTGCTTCCCATTTTGTAATTGCCTGACGAGATACCATCATCTTACCAGAAAGTTGTTCTTGAGTAAGTCCGCTTTCAATTCTTGTTTTCTTAATTTTTTCGCCGAGTGTCATAATGAAATCCTCCACAATTTGAATTTTCGATTTTGCATTTTTAGTTTACTACACTCGTGTCGCTAAAACAAGAATCATGCTGTAGCAGCTACGCAATGCTCCGTAGCATTGGATTTTTGATATTATTATGCAGAAATTTCTGTGGCAATTATATTTTGATAATCTTCTTATTGTAGCAAACCGCATTTTGTCAAATTCTTATTTATCAGTCGGTTGAATTATATCATAAATAAGTTGACAAAAAAGAAAATTTTAAAAACACCCGTGGTTTCGAAAAACCACAGGTATAAATTTTTAGAAAAAATTTAATGTTGTAAAATGCTTCTTTTTCACTATCCATTAGGATACAACCCATAGTCCTTACTATTTTTCTAAAATATTACTGTTTTTTAGAATATGTTTTTGCGGTAAATTTTTCGCCGTTAACAATAAATCTATCGTGTGTGCCTTTGCCAATCATTCCTACTTCGTCGGAAGCTGTTACTTCAAAGCTGATTTTACGTCCGTCAACTGCGGTAACTGTGCTTTCGACTGTAACTTCCATACCAATAGGTGTTGCACTCAAATGTTCGACATTAACCATTGTACCAACAGTTGTCATACCTTCGTCGAGATAACTCTCAATTGCAACACATGAAGCCTTTTCCATTAAGGCTACCATCATAGGTGTTGCAAAAACATCTAAAAGTCCCGAACCTACTATTTTTGCAGTGTTGGTATCGTTAACGGTTGCTTTAACTGTGCCTTTAATTCCTACCTTAATTTCCATTTTAATTACCTCTCATTTAAATACTCATCAATGGCCTTTGCGGCAATTTTACCTGCACCCATTGCCGAAATAACAGTTGCAGCACCGGTAACTGCATCACCGCCGGCAAACACTTTGTCTTTAGAAGTTTTACCTGTGGTTTCTTCTACTATAATACCGCCACGGCTGTTTACATCTAAACCAACAGTAGTTGATTTAATTAACGGATTAGGCGAAGTGCCGATTGACATTATTACGGTATCAACATCTAAAGTAAATTCGCTATCAGGTATCTCAACAGGACGGCGGCGACCTCTTTCATCAGGCTCACCTAGTTCCATTTTAATGCACTTCATACCAACTACAAAACCGTTTTTAGGGTCACGAGGATTATCGGGGTTATCAAACCCTAAAATCTCAACGGGATTATTGAGCAACATAAACTCTATACCCTCTTCCATAGCATGCTCGACCTCTTCACGGCGGGCAGGAAGTTCCTCTAAAGAACGTCTGTAAACTATGTAAACCTTTTCTGCACCCAATCTTAAAGCTGTACGAGCCGCGTCCATAGCAACGTTACCGCCACCTACAACCGCAACTTTACCGCCTTTCATAATAGGTGTTACCGGGTCATTTTTATAGGCTTTCATTAAATTTGAACGTGTTAAAAATTCGTTTGCAGAATAAACGCCCTTTAAACTTTCGCCGGGGATACCCATAAATTTAGGTAATCCCGCACCCGAGCCGATAAACACAGCCCTATATCCCATTTCAAAAATTTCATCAACCGTTAATGTCTTACCGATTACCATATTTGTTTCGATATCAACACCCAAATTTATAAGATTATCAACTTCCTTTTGAACTATTGATTTTGGAAGTCTAAATTCAGGGATACCGTACACAAGCACACCGCCGGCTAAATGCAAAGCCTCAAAAACGGTTACTTTATACCCTTTTTTTGCCAAATCACCGGCACAGGTAAGTCCTGCAGGACCTGAACCTACAACCGCGACCTTTTTACCGTTACATTCGGGTACCTTAGGAACGGAGTTAGAATGTGCATTGTGCCAATCAGCAACAAAACGCTCAAGTCTGCCAATACCAACAGGCTCGCCCTTAATTCCTCTAACGCATTTTGCCTCACACTGTTTTTCCTGCGGGCAAACACGACCGCAAACTGCCGGCAATGAAGATGTCTTACTGATAATTTGATATGCACCCTCAAAATCGCTATCTTTTAACTTTGCGATAAATTGAGGTATATGAACATTAACCGGACAACCCGATACACACATAGGATTTTTACACTGAAAGCAACGTAATGCTTCTTCAATAGCAGTTTCCTCACTATAACCCAGTGCAACTTCATTAAAATTATGTGCTCTCACTTGAGGCTCTTGAGTGGGCATTGTGTTTTTTGTTAAACTCATATTGGTTTTCATTACTCAACCTCCTTCTTAAAGAGATTGCATGTATTTTCGTATGCATGGCGTTCAAAATCACGGTACATACTGCCTCTTGACATCGCCTCATCAAAATCAACTTCATAGCCGTTAAAATCAGGGCCGTCTACACACGCAAACTTGGTAACCTTTTTACCGTCCTTATTCAAAGTTAATCGGCAACCGCCGCACATACCTGTGCCGTCAATCATTATTGGATTCATAGAAACAGTACAGGGAATATTAAAAGGACGCACTGCCTCAACAACAAATTTCATCATTACAAGCGGACCGATGGCTATAACCTCATCAAACGTTTCACCTGACTGTAACATTTCAATTAAAGGCTGGCAAACGTTACCTTTTGTGCCGTAGCTTCCGTCATCGGTCATAACAAAGTTTTTATTTGAAATAGATTTAAACTCGTCCTCTAAAATAACCAAATCTTGATTTCTAAAGCCGATAATTGAGGTTACATTTGCACCTAAATTATGCAATTTGCTTGCAACGGGTAAAGCAATAGCACAGCCGACGCCACCGCCGACAACACAAACTTTTTTCAAACCGTCTAAATGGGTTGGAACACCCAAAGGACCTACAAAATCCTGCAAACTGTCGCCCGTATTCTTGTGGTTAAGTTTCTCGGTAGTAGCACCAACAATTTGAAAAATTATTCTTACTGTCCCTTTTTCTCGGTCAAAGCCCGCAACAGTCAAAGGGATTCTCTCGCCTTCCTCGTCAACACGCAATATAATAAACTGCCCTGCTTCTGCTTTACGTGCAACAAAAGGAGCTTCTATATCCATCAAGGTAACAGTGGGATTTAATTGTTTTTTGTTAACAATTTTATACATAAATTCGCCTCAAACAATGATTTACTATATATTTTAACATCTAACTTAAGAATTTCAATAGCAAATCTAAAATAATCAACATTTTGTACGTGATTTTTTAATAACACCGGCAACAATAAGTGCAATAATATTAAAACAAACAACTGTTGCACCAACCGGCAACATTACAGTTCCCGACATATAACTGTCAGGCTTGCTTATTACAAACGTGACGGCAAACAAAAAGCCCAATACAAAGCACAACACCGATATTACTGCCGAAGAAATTACTGTTGCTTTGAATGTTTTAAAAAGTCGCATTGAAGTGACAGCAGGAATAACAATTACTGCTGAAATCATTATTGAACCGATAAGTTTCATACCAACTACTATTGTTATTGCAGTCAACCCTGCCAAAAGCATATTATTCCCTTTAATATTGACACCCGTTGCTTTTGAAAAACTACGGTCAAACGTAACTGCAAAAATTCGGTTGAAAAACACTAAATATAAGACAACAACCACTGCACAAAGAATTGCACCCAAAACAGTATCTTCTGCACTAATTGTTAATACAGAAGCACCGAAAAGTCCCGTGCAAACTTCAGATGAACCTGCTTCGGCAAGACCGAAAATAATGTAACCAACTGCTACTGTTCCAACCGACACTAACGCAGTTGCGGCGTCACCTTTAAGTTTACCGCTATCGGTCAACCACATTAAGAAAAATGCGGCACACATTACAACAGGAATTGTAATGTAGATATTATCCTCTGCAGACACGCCCAGCAAAGCCGCGATTGATAATGCTAAAAATCCAACATGTGACAATCCGTCACCAATCATTGAGTAACGTTTTAAAACAAGATTAACACCCAAAACTGATGAGCAAAGACTAGTCAGTACGCCAACAACAATTGCATAAATCAAAACGGTTGCGTCAAAGTATTGTCCTGAAAAAACGCTGAAATCAAAGTAAATACTCATTTTGCACCGCCTTTCAAATAAGCCTTGCCGAAATCGGACAGCAAATACTCATTGGTAGTACCGTAAAACTGTCTGTCCTTATCCAAATGCAAAATCTTATTTGCGGAACTTATAGCAGTATTAACATCATGTGAAATCATAATAACCGTCATTCCGCCATTATTTAATTCTTTTATAATAGAATACATTTCCTTTGCGGCAGTCGGGTCTAAACCGTTGACCGGCTCATCCAAGAGCAAAAGGTCTTCGGTAGCACACAAAGCACGAGCCAACAGTACCCTTTGTTGTTGACCGCCCGAAAGCGAAGAAAAAGGCTCATTTTTAAGATTTTCTATTTTAAGCAATTTCATATTATTAATTGCTTTTTCTTTCATATCTGCACTGTACCACGGAAATCTGCATTTACCTGCAAAGCCTGACATTATAACCTCATTAACCGATGCAGGAAAATCTCTTTGTGCAGACTGTTGCTGCGGCAAATAACCAATAGACTTTCGATGCTTACTGCAACAAAAGTCAATACTTCCGCTTTGAGGCTTAACTAAACCTAATATTCCCTTAATAAGCGTACTCTTACCGCTGCCGTTTTCACCGACAACACAAAGATAATCGCCGTTATCAACACTCAACGAAAGCCTATTTATTACCGCACGACCGTCGTAAGCAAGTGTTAAATTTTTTAACGTCAATCTAGCCATTTAAGGCCTCCTTAATTCTTTCAATGTTTTGCCTTGTTAAACTTAAATAATTTTGACCGCTTTCAATTTCTTTACGTGAAAGAGTATGGCACGAATGTAAAAGCATCGCTTTACCGCCGATTTTTTGAGCTATGCTTTCAGCAAACACCGGATTTGAATTTTCCATATAAAACACTGTTTTTGTGCCTGACTGGATAGCCGTTTGAGTTAATGATGTGATTTGTTTGACCGAAGGGTCACTGACAGCTGAACAACCCGGGAAAGCGGCATCAAATTCCAAACCGTAATCTGCACAAAGATATCTGAACGGAAAACGGTCGCCAAATACAAGTTTTTTTCCAGCGGTTGCATTAACAGTATTCTTTAATTCATTATCAAGAATAATTAGTTTAGATACATAAGTTTCACAGTTTTTCTTATAAATTCCACTATTTTCATCATCAAGTGTGCAAATAATATCGGTCAAAGATTCAACTATATCAATTGCTCTTTTTGGGGATGTCCAAACGTGTTCATCAAAAGCGTCACCTGTATGATGTGTTTCACCGTGTTCGTGTTCATGCTCATGCTCCATACTTTCGGTAAAAATCTCTTCTAATGTAGGTGTAAACTGGGTCAAAGCACACCATTTTGCATTTGACTTTACAGTTGAACGAAGCTCACTTATCCAATCTTCATCCGATTCACCGCCAACATACACAACTAAACCAGCAGTAGCTACCATTTTGAGTTCTGCAACGGTTAAATTTTCTAACTTAAAATCGTGGCTTTCAGTACCTAAAGGAACCAACATTTTAACGTTAGCCTTATCCCCTACAATATTTTTTATAAAATCATATTGAGGGAAAACAGTGCAAACGATTTCTAACCTTGAGTCTCGATTTTGGTGCTGATTACAACCTGAAAAAAGCGTAACACAAAATATCAAAATCAATAATATATTAACGAATTTTTTCATAATATCTCCTCAGTTGAGGTACAACTGACGCACTCTCCGTAAAGCACTGCACGTCCATTGCCGATAATAAAATCGTGTTCGGCTTTTATATGGGCATTTACGTTGTCCAAATGAACACACTCCATATGTATGAGCCTACCACATTTAACACATTTTAGGTGATAATGACGGTCGCACGAATCGTTTGCATCGGCATACTGATAAACAAACTGCCGACTTTCACCTGTTTCAAATCTTCTTATAACACCATTCTTCAACAAATTAGAAACATGACGGTAAATTGTACTTTTTCCTGCACCGTTTTCCGCAATTGCATCGGCAATTTCAGCAATTGTATAATGACGGTCACGATTCAAATAAAAAAAGTCAATTACCCTTTTCTTTTGTTCTGTATTATAATTTTTAGGCAATGCAATCACCACCAAATCAAGAATCATTCTCACTTTAGAAAGTATAACATTAAATCAAAAAAAGTCAAGATGAATCGAGAATTATTCTCAATTTAATATAAAAGAAAATCGCAGGAAGAACTTACGTTCCTCCTGCGACTTCAGGGCATTTTTTGTGCTTACAGAGTTTTTTGCCAACGACTCTTGTCTTCAAAGTACCAACCGTCCGACTCAATGTCAAACGCGTTGCACATTTCCAACATAGTGCATGTAGCAAGATAGGTATCCCAACCCATAGGTGCGGAATATCGCTCGATATCAGAAATCTTCTGACGGCTCTTTCCGACCATAGCACCCAACTCGTCCTGTGAAAGACGAACCTTTTTACGAATAACGGGCAGGCGTTCTACGAGATGACCTATCAACTGCTGTCTTTCAGCACTGATTACAAATTCGGGCATATCATCACCGCTCACTTTTTAATTTTACAAAATAATTATATAGCATTTTGTCAATAAAATCAAATGTTTTTCAACGGTGAATGCATTTTTTGTAGAAATGAACAATCAGTTTATAACTTTTTTAACTATTCAGCACAATAATTTTCAAATCATTGTCACATAAGGATATACATAATTTATTGGTATTATTTTCCTATAAATTTATAACGGTGAATTTTGCCAAAAAACCTTATAAAATTGCGGTTTTTGGCTTGTCATGTCAAATATTGAAAGGTCGGTTTAAGTATAAAAAATACAACTTAAACCGACCCTTAAATTAATTACATAATTTGGTTTGAATGATATAAATTTCAGGCAACGGGAATATCTGATTTCAGATTCTTTTTCCCATCACTTGGCATATTATTGTTCACGACTCGTGGACTGTTTTTACCCTCTGCACAATCCTTCGTAATGATGATTTCAGAAATGGTTTTATCAGACGGAGACTCAAACATAATGTCGCGAAGAATATTTTCAATAATTGAACGTAAGCCTCTTGCACCTGTTTTACGCTCAACAGTTGTCTTAGCGATATAACGTAAGGCTTCCTCTTCAAACTCTAATTTAATGTTATCCATCTTAAAGAGTTCGACATACTGCTTAATAACAGAGTTTTTAGGTTCAACCATAATTCGGTATAATGTTTCCTCATCCATTGCGTCAAGCGATGCAATTACCGGCAAACGACCGACTAATTCAGGAATAAGTCCGAACTTAACCAAATCGTGATGAATAACCTTACGTGAAGTGATTTCCTCTTCCATCTGTTGTTTGGATTTTACTTCGGCACCGAAACCTAAACCGCTCTCGCCCTTTCTCTTGGCAACAATTTTTTCAATACCGTCAAAAGCACCAGCACAAATGAAAAGAATATTAGTAGTATTAATCTGTATAAATTCCTGTTGAGGATGTTTTCTACCGCCCTGAGGAGGAACATTGGAAACAGTACCCTCTAATATCTTTAAAAGTGCCTGCTGAACACCCTCACCGCTGACGTCACGGGTTATAGAAGCGTTTTCAGATTTACGCGCAATCTTATCAATTTCATCGACATAGATAATACCGCGTTCTGCCTTTTCAATATCAAAATCAGCAGCCTGAATAAGACGAAGAAGAATATTTTCAACGTCCTCACCGACATAACCGGCTTCAGTTAAGGTTGTAGCGTCGGCAATGGCTATCGGAACATCAAGACATCTTGCCAAGGTTTGTGCGAGCAAAGTTTTACCTACACCGGTAGGTCCAAGCATAAGCACATTGCTTTTGGTCAATTCTACATCGCTTTTATCTGAAAAGAAAATACGCTTATAGTGATTATAAACAGCAACGCTCAAAGTCTTCTTTGCGTCATCCTGACCGATAACATACTCATCTAAATGAGCCTTTAACTCGGCAGGAGTCGGCAGTTTAAAATCTTTAGGCGGTGTTACTTTTGAATTTTTCTTTTTCTTCGCAGGTTCAAATGCATCATCTAAAATGAGAGAATGACAAACCTCAATACACTCATCACAAATAAACACACCGTTACCGGCAATTAAGTGGTCAACATCCTGTTCTGTGCGTCCACAAAATGAACAAACGGGATAGTTTTTATTGTTATTATTAGGCATTATATACTCCTAAAATTATCTTTTATCAATAACCTTATCAATAAGGCCGTATTCCATAGCCTCATATGCTGACATAAAGTTATCACGCTCGGTATCAATTTTAATAGTATCAAGCGGTTTTCCGGTATTTTCAGCAAGAATTTTATTAAGCTTTTCACGTGTCTGCTCAATATGCTTTGCGTGAATAATAATATCGGTTGCCTGACCCTCTGCAGCACCTAAAGGTTGATGAATCATAATTTCACTGTTAGGTAAAGCCAAGCGTTTACCCTTAGCACCTGCAGAAAGCAAGAACGCACCCATAGATGCAGCCATACCCATACAAATGGTGCTTACATCACATTTAATGTAATTCATTGTATCGTAAATAGCCAAGCCGGCAGAAACCGAGCCGCCGGGACTGTTAATATAAAAAGAAATGTCTTTATCGGGGTCTTTACCCTCCAAATAAAGCATTTGAGCGATAACAAGGCTTGCAGTTGTGTCGTTAACTTGGTCACAAAGCATAATGATACGGTCATTAAGAAGTCTTGAATAAATGTCATAAGAACGCTCACCAGCACCGGTCTGCTCAACTACCATTGGTACTAAACTCATTATAAATCTCTCCTTTTAAAATGCTATAATAAACACAAAGCGACAGAAACCTGTGATTTCTGCCGCCTTAGGGTCTTAAACTTGCGGTCATACCACAAAAATAAGTATGCAACCGTTTTTTGAATTATAAACAAATGAAATGAAATTTATTCTTCAGTTTTCTTTGCAGTTGTCTTCTTTGTGGTAGAAGTGGTTTTCTTTGCAGTAGAAGTGGTCTTCTTAGCAGGAGCCTTTTCACCATCTTCAGTTTTCTTTGCAGTAGATGTAGTCTTCTTTGCGGTAGAAGTGGTCTTTTTAGCAGGAGCCTTTTCACCGTCTGCAGTTTTCTTTGCAGTTGTGGTTTTCTTTGCAGTAGAGGTGCTCTTCTTTGCTGCAGGTTTCTTCTCTGCCTTTTCGGTCTTCTTATCAACTTCAGTAACCTTTGCAGAAGTCTTAACAACATCCATAGCCTTTTGAACTGCTAAATCCTTCTTCAAATCGTCTGCCGGAACGGAAGCCTTAATCTTGTCAACCTCCATACCGTAGTCTTTAGCCATTTTTTCAAACTCTGCATTAAGCTCATCGTCGCTAATCTCAATTTTTTCAAGCTCTGCAATTTTCTCTAATGCAAGGCGAATCTTAACCTGCATTTCAGCCTGAGGCTTAAAGGTATCCTTGAAGTTATCAATAGTACCGCCCATATACTTAAGATAAGTATTGAGGTCCATACCCTGTGCCTGAAGTCTGTAAGCAAACTCTTCAACACTCTGCTTTGCACGATTTTCAATCAATGCCTCGGGAATATCAGCCTTAACTAATTCAACAAGCTGCTCAACGAGCTGATTTTCAACATCAGACTCTGACTGTGCAGTTTTTCTCTCGATTGCTTTAGCCTTTAAGTCAGCCTTGTACTCGTCTAAAGTATCAAACTCACTTACGTCTTTAGCAAACTCATCGTCAATAGCGGGTAATTCCTTAACCTTAAGCTCATGTAATTTGCACTTGAAGGTAGCAGCCTTGCCCTTAAGCTCTTCTGCCTGATAATCTTCAGGGAAAGTAACATTAACATCAAACTCGTCGCCGGCTGTATGGCCAACGATTTGGTCTTCAAATCCGGGGATGAATGAACCTGAACCGAGTTCTAATGAATAAGACTCACCTTTACCGCCTTCAAAAGCAACGCCGTCAACAAAGCCTTCAAAGTCAATAACTGCGGTATCGTGAAGCTCTGCAGCACGCTCAACAGTAACCATTCTCGAGTTACGCTCTGCAACTGCCTTAACTTCAGCGTCAACTTCATCATCAGTAACGACTACCTTTACTTTTTCAGCATTCAAGCCCTTATAGCCGTCAATTTCAACTTCAGGCATAACAGTGATAATAATCTTGAACTCTACACCTTCAGTCTTGCTGATTTTAACAAGGTCAAAATCAATCTTGTCGTCAACAAACTGTAACTTAGACTCGGTAATAGCCTCGTCAACTGCTACGGGGTAAAGAATGTTAAGAGCGTCCTCAAAGAAGACCGACTCACCGTAATATTTCTCGATAATACCCATAGGGGCTTTGCCCTTTCTGAAGCCGGGCACATTGATTTTTTTACCGTTCTCGGCATAAGCCTGCTTGATAGCCTCGTTGAACTTTTCAGCGTCAACACTGATTACCAATTCATAACGGTTTGTTTCTTTTTTACTGAATTCCTTAAGCATAATAAATCCTCCCAAAAATTCTCAAATTACTATACCACATAATTTCAGAATTTTCTATAGTTTTTTTACAAAATTTGTAATATTTTGAAATTTTTATTAAAATTATCCATTATTGCATTAAAATTGCTTGTTAATTTCTTAACTTTCACTATATTTAAGCAAAAGTTTTCACAAAATAATTCTATACGGAGTAAAATCAATACAGTCACACGACACTAACTTAAAATTAATGCCATCAAATTCGGTGACTGACTTATGAAGTCCCGAACCGTGTATATGACCGTGATAAACTGTTTTTATATTATATTTCTTTAAAACGTCCAAAATTTCGTCACATTTTGAGTCCTCATAAACAGGCGGATAATGTAAAAACACAACCGGTTGAAGTCCTTTTTTTATGCAATCGTCAATCGACATCTGGAGTCTGCCGGCTTCACGCAAAATAACCTTTTTTTCGGCATCGGGTTTGTCAAAGAACCAGCCACGACTACCGCAAATTCCTGCGCCTTCGGCTTCAATCGAATTATTGAAAACACAACTAACTGTTTTTATATTGTTTTCAATGAAAAAAGCATTCAGTTTTTTCATTGTACTCCACCACAAATCGTGGTTGCCTTTTAAAATGATTTTTTTACCCGGCAAGGAATCTAAAAACAAAAAATCTTTTAAACTCTCTTCTAATTTCAACGCCCAAGAAATGTCACCGGGGATAACAACAGTATCATTTTCCCCAACAACGTGCTTCCAGTTGGATGTAAGGCGTTCCATATAGTTCTTCCAGCCATAGAACACGTCCATTGGCTTATCTGTAGACAGTGACAAATGCAGGTCAGAAATAGTAAATAGTGACATCTGTCACCCTCCTTTTTTAAGTTTAAATCTAAAATTTACGGTTAAAATAATTCTGTCCAATCAAGGACTTAAAAAAGTTTTAAGGAGAAAACGAAATGAACGAGAATTGCGGATGCAAAATTTCGGGTATTAAGTGCGAGGTAGAGGCTTGCCGTTATCACACAAAGGACAATTGCTGTGATGCAGGTTGCATCGAGGTTGTCCACCACAACGCACAAACTTCTTCCGAGACCGCTTGCGGTACTTTCCAGCAGAAGTAAGCCCGAAATAATTAGGCAAAACGGACTGTCGGTAATCGGCAGTCCTGTTTTGTTATTTAAAATTTATTTTATTTTAAGGAATTTGAGAACAACGTCAATCATTTCCGTTTTTTCGCAGACATTGTTAAATCTTGGTGTTGCACCTTTTAATGCCTTAATAGGTGCGGGTGCATCAGTATTAGTTGTAGACATTAATGCCTCTACCATTTCGAACTCATCTTTTGAACATTTTGTTTCGTCAACAGCCTTTAAAACGGAAGCCGAGAACTTGTAAGGTGATGCGGTCGATGCAATAACAGTCGGAGTTTTGTCATCGGTCGATGCAACGTAATTATCATATACATTTACTGCAACGGCAGTATGCGTATCCAAAAGATAATTATACTTTTGGAATTTATCCTTAATGGTATTCAATGTTGCAGTATCATCACAGCAGCCGCCTGAATAAAGCTCCTGCAACTTCTCTAACATAACACCGTTAATTGAGAACTCACCGGTTTCAGCCAAAGACTTTTGCAATAGGGCAGTTTTTTCGGCATCATTACCACCCAAATGATAAAGCATACGCTCCAAATTGCTCGAAATGAGGATATCCATTGAGGGTGATGCGGTTGTGAAGAACTCACGGTTACGGTTATATTTACCGGTTTTGATGAAATCGGTCAAAACGTTATTGGCGTTAGATGCACAAATTAACTTGTTTATAGGAACACCCATACACTTTGCATAGTAAGCGGCAAGGATGTTACCGAAGTTTCCGGTAGGTACAACAACATTAAAGCCTTTTTCCAAATCCTCACCGTTTTTGAGCAAATCACAGTAAGATGATACATAGTAAACAATCTGCGGCACCAAACGACCCCAGTTAATAGAGTTAGCACTGGAGAATTCCATACCGTGTTCTTTGAGTAATGCTTTAACGCTCGAATCGGTAAAAATCTTCTTAACTCCGCTTTGAGCATCGTCGAAGTTACCGTTGATTGAGCAAACAAAAACATTGTTACCTTTTTGAGTATCCATCTGAAGTTTCTGCATCGGGCTAACGCCGTTATTAGGATAGAAAACAATAATATCAGTGTTTTCTACGTCACTAAAGCCCTCCAATGCGGCTTTACCGGTATCACCCGAAGTAGCAACTAAAATAACTGTTCTACCCTTTCCAACCTTCTTTGCAGAGGTTGTAAGCAAGAACGGTAACAACTGTAAAGCTAAATCCTTAAAAGCACATGTAGGTCCGTGCCACAGTTCTAAAATATACTCACCGTTATCGAGTTTTTTAAGAGGTGCGGGTTGGTTATTATCAAAAGTGCCACTGTATGCACCTTTTACGCAATAATCCAACTCATCCTCGGTAAAATCGGTCAAATAAAGTTTTAAAACTTCCTTTGCACGACCTATATAATCAAGTGCTGCAATACGTTCGAAATCAGCCTTAGACAGTGACGGAACAGATTCAGGAACAAACAGTCCACCCTCTTCAGAAATACCTTGCGAAATAGCAGTAGCGGCTGAAACCTTAATATTAGCATCTCTTGTGCTTGTATACAACATAATTTGTACCATCCTTTGTGTAAACAACTAGTCTTTATATTCTACACTATAATGTTTAGTTTGTCAAAACCCTATTGTAAAATTTTAGGGAATTTTCAAAAAATATTTTATTTACTATTGTTTCCGGTATATTTTTATCAACTAGATATTGATTTAATGTATTAAGATGTGAAACCTTTGATAAATTTTCATACATTTCAGCACCGTCAAAATCGGTACCCAAACTCAAATTATCCTCCAACCCAAGTTCGAGACAGTGTAATAAGGCGTTATAAAACCCTACATACGGGTCAGTACCTATAAAATCAGGGTAAACCGTCAAGCCTATTATCCCGTTTTTATCTTTTATCAATTTCAACTGTTCATCGGTGAGATTTCTTTTGTGTTCAACCGTAGCAAATACACCGCCATGAGTTGCAACAACGCTGTCGGCTTTTTCAACAACCTCAAAAAAGCTTCTTGGGTTTAAATGTGACAAATCAACCGTTAAATTAAAACGGTTGATTTCTTTTAAAATTTCCTTGGCGAGCAACGTTAAACCACCGTCGTCTAAACATCCGCCGGCTAATGGGTTATTATAATTCCAAGTAAGTGACACTGTTCTAATCCCGTCAAAATACATCTTTTCGACAAATTTCGGATTAAAATCGGGAACTCCGCCCTCTACCGAAAGCAATGCTTTTATCCCGTTATCATTAATAGATTTTCTATCGGTACAAATGTTGATACCGACATCATTTAAAGCATTTTTACCATACTGTAAAACATTGGTATACCTATATGCCGTGTCGTTAAATTTAGGGTGTAAGAACAGTGCAAAGGTCTGCACCGCCACTTTAAACTGTGACAGTTCGGGCATATTTACGGCAAGCGAGGTATCATTTAATGTCGTTTTTCGGTCAAACAGTTCAGAAAAAGTGTCACAGTGTAAATCAAAAATCTTCAAAGTCATCAGCTCCAAATGCGTTTTCAAAATAATTCAACCGCATTGAGCCATCGTCGCTCACGAACACTTCAGCAACATCAAACCGAGGTTTTAACCCAAAGCCGTTGTGCTGTAAATATATGTTTGCAGTGACAAAAATTTTACGCTGTTTAGATTTATTTACATATTCATAAGGACGAACAAGCGAGGTTTCCTTGCGAGTTTTAACCTCAACAAACAATATCTCGTCATTATTTTCGGCAATAACATCAATTTCGCCAAATTTAGTGCGATAATTTTTTGCCGAAATAATATAACCTTTTTTCTTTAAATACTCGGCAACAAATTCTTCACCTGAATTGCCAATAACCTGTGTTTTACCCATTATTTACCCTCAAAAAAGCTTTTCAAAAAGCTTAATCGGTGAATCGGTAAAACACCGTATTTTTTAATTGCGTCATAATGTGCCGCAGTACCGTAGCCTTTATGCTTTTCAAAGCCGTATTCTGGGTATTCTTTAGCATATTCTAAAAGCAGGCGGTCACGTGTTACTTTCGCTAAAATTGATGATGCGGCAATTGAACAGCTCTTTGCATCGCCTTTTACAACTGTTTCACACGGAACTTTTATACCTGTCGGCACGCGATTGCCGTCAATTAATGCATAATCCGCAGGGATATTCAAACCCTCAATTGCCCTATTCATAGCCAAATATGTAGCATTTAAGATATTATACTGTTCAATTTCCTCTAATGTGCCGTACGCAACAGAAAACGACACAGCCTTTTCAATAATTACATCATATAAGGCTTCTCTTTTCTTTTCGGTCAGCTTTTTTGAGTCGTTCAAACCCTCGATTTGGCAATCGTCAGGCAGAATTACAGCCGCCGCACAAACAGGGCCTGCTAATGGTCCACGTCCTGCTTCATCAACGCCGCAAATAAACTTAAAGCCTTTTAATTTTGCATTGCTTTCATATGTAAAATCAGGCATTATCTTCCCTCCGGCATTTCCAAAGTAATTGTACCTAACTTCCCGCCACGATACTCGTCAAGAAGCATTGAAGAGACGCGTTCGGTATCAACATCGCCGCCACGCATCATCATACCGCGTTTTTTACCAATTGCCTGCAACAAATCGTAATTGTCATAAAAATCATTTGGGTCAACCTTATAACGTTCCAAAAGTCGCTCAGGATAGCCCGCCATCATACATTCAAGCAAACGTACTGCCAACAGTTCTTTATCAATAACATCGTCCTTAACAGCACCGGTAAAAGCTAAATGCTCGCCCACTTTTTCATCCTCAAATTTAGGCCAAAGTACACCGGGTGTGTCTAGCAATTCAAGTCTGTCATCAATTTTAAACCACTGATTACCTCTTGTAACACCGGGACGGTCAGCAACACCTGCTTTAGTAATTTTCGACATACGGTTAATAAATGACGATTTACCTACATTGGGTATTCCGACAACCATTACTCTCAAAGGCTTTCCGGTCATACCCTTTTGGTCATACGACTCTAACTTGTCCTTTAAAAGAGTTTTAACCGATTTTACAAAATTATCGACGCCTTTACCTGAACGGCAATCCATAGGAATAGCGATAATACCCTCACTGCGAAACTTCGAAATCCACCTATCAGTAGCCTTGCTGTCTGCCATATCGCACTTATTAAGCAGAATTAGTCTTGGTTTATCTTTAACAATACCCGTCAGTTCCGGATTACGGCTGCTGACGGGTATTCTTGCATCTGCGATTTCAGCAACGGCATCAATAAGCGGCAAAACCTTTTCAATCTGACGTTCGGTCCTTTTCATATGACCGGGATACCACTGAATGTTCTGCATAAAATACTCCGTTTCTGTTTTAATACAAACTGCCTATCTTATCAATCGGATAGACTCGGTAAAGTGCCTTACCCAAAATTTGTCGGCAATCAATAAAGCCTATTACCTCGGTACGGCTATCAAGCGAAACATTACGATTATCACCTAAAACAAATACATGGTTTTTCGGAACTTGAATGGGATAATCGTAGGAACCTAAAAGACCGGACGAAATAATTTCTTCAGTATATACATCGCCAACAAACTCGTCACTGACCTTATACATTTTCAAACGGTCTTCTCCCACATATACATTACCGCCGGTAATCTCAATCCATTGACCCTCGGTCGCTATAACGCGTTTTATAATAGGCACGTTATCATAGACCTCGCTTGAAATGACGACAATATCACCGTATCGGGGCGTATAAAACACATCGGAAATAATGACACGTTCACCGTCTTTAAGTGTAGGATACATCGAATCACCGTCAATTTTAACCTGACGGAAAAGAAAAGTAAACACCAAAAGCAGGACCATTACGGTTATAACCACAGAGTCAACCCATTCGTACACTTCAGCCCAGATACTTTTTGTTTCTTTAATTTTTCCGTTTTGACGGCGGTTAGTCTCATCCTGCATAATGTTCACCTCACTTTGTAAATTTTAAAAAAAGAAGGAAACAAGTTTTACCTGTTCCCTTCCTTTAACCATTAGATTAGATTTGCTCTTTAACCTTAGCAGCCTTACCAACTCTATCACGGAGATAGTAAAGTTTTGCTCTGCGTACTTTACCGTTTCTAACAGTCTCAACCTTAGCAACGTTGGGAGAATGTACCGGGAACACACGCTCTACACCAACGCCATAAGATACACGGCGAACAGTAAAGGTTTCTGCGATACCACTGTTATTTTTAGCAATAACAGTACCCTCAAAAATCTGAATTCTAGACTTGTCACCTTCGATAATTCTTACGTGTACGCGAACGGTATCACCAATTTTAACCTGCGGTGCATCTGCCTTTAAACTTGCGGCAGCCAAATTTTTAACGAAATCCATTAGTTATTCCTCCTTAAATTTTTCATCAGACGTTCATACCCGAAAATCGACAGAGGACCGTCCGCTTTGGTGTCGTTAAAACGGCATCAAACCCATCGGCAAGGAAACCGACGAAATCAAATGCTCAAGTATATTACCACACTTCTTTTAAAAATGCAAGTGTTTTTTGAAAATTTTAATAATTTTCCGGCTTGACTTCAAAATAGCTCTGCGGATGTGAGCAAACAGGACAAATATTCGGTGCAGACTCACTCACGTGAATATGTCCGCAATTTAAACATTTCCACACCTTAACTTCGGGTCGCTTGAAAACTTCACCGCTTTCAACGTTTTCGCAGAGTTTCATAAAACGCTCGTTGTGTTCCTTTTCAATATTACCAACCATTTTAAACAACGCGGCAATATCGGTATATCCCTCTTCTTTGGCGTCAGCCTCAAACTGCTTATACATTTCACTGAACTCGTACCACTCACCTGCTGCGGCATCCTTTAAGCTTTCAGCAGTAGACGGTACTTTTTCACCGTGTAACAACTTAAACCAAATTTCAGCATGAGCACGCTCATTATCTGCAGTTTCATTGAAAATACGGCTGATTTGCTCATATCCTGCCTTTTTCGCAAGTTTTCCGTAATAAGTGTACTTATTTCTTGCCTGACTTTCACCTGCAAATGCCGCTAAAAGGTTCGCATAAGTTTTACTTTTTTCAAATTCCAACGTAAATTACCTCCAATGTTAATTTACGTTATCTTTACCAAAAAAAGTAAAATTATTACGGTTCAACAATTAAATCTTGAATATTTTTAAGCTGATAATCTATATTTTTCAAAAGTTCGGGCTGTTTCAAAGCCGCCTGAGCACCCTTTACAACCGAATATTCAGCATCGTCTCTAACATAAACATCTGCATTAAGGTTTTCGGCAATCATATCACACATACCGTTCGTCAATGCACCGCCGCCGGTTAAATGAATACGGTCGCGCATAACATCGGCAACAATATCAGGCGGAGTTCGTTCAACAACCGAGTTAATTGCCTGAAACAATGCCGCTGCGGTATCTTTCATAGCCAAATACACGTCGGTAGAGGTAATCTCAAATAACTCAGGCAAACCTGAAAACAGATTTCGACCCTTTGCTTTAATCACAACCTCTTCCTTACGCGGCACAACCGAGCCTATTTGTTTCTTTATATCTTCAGCGGTAAGGTTGCCAATAAAAATATTAAACTCCTTCCGAACATATTTAACAATAGCATCATCAAAATCCATTGAGCCTATCGGTGCAGAATCACACTGAACAATACCACCTGCTGAAAGCATTGCAATATCGGTAACTCCGGCACCTATATCAACTATCATTTTACCGCCGGCACGCGAGAAATCTATCCCCATACCGAGTGCTGCAGCAACTGCTGAGTCTACTACCTGTACCTTTCTACCGCCTGCAATTTCAGCAGCATTTTCGAGTGAACGACGCTGAATTGAGTTAGCACCCGAAGGCATAGCAATTATAACCCTTGGTTTAATCAAATGTTTACCCAAAGATTTAGTCATATAATCGGTCAACATCTGTTCAGCCAAATCGTAGTCAGCAATCATGCCACGCTGAATTGGAAATACTGTTTCCAAATGCTCCGGCAGTCTGCCAATCATATCGCGAGCTGTATCACCGAAATGAATAGGCTCCCAAGTTTCACTTTCAACCGTTGCAACCGACGGTTGTTCAAGTAATATTTTATTTCCACTCAACAGTACTGTTTTTGATGTACCAAAGTCAATAGCCAAATCAATAGGCACAGCTAAACGCCTCCTTTTTTGCAAATTAATTATACGGTATTTTTATCGGTATTACAAGATTTATTTGACGATATCAGTGCAGTAAGGCAATAAACCTTTTCAGCACCCGCAATTCTTAATTGCTTTGCACATTCATTTAAAGTATAGCCTGTGGTTTTAATATCATCAACTAACAAAACAGTCTTACCATCAAGCCTTTTTGAAACCTCAAACGCACCTTTAACATTTTTCTGTCTTTCATTATGTGAAAGATTATGTTGCTTTTCTGTCTGCTTCACCTTTTTAATAAGGTTCTTATTTAATTTTACACCCGACTTTTTGGAAAACACTCTTGCTAACTGCTCAACCTTATCATAGTGTTTATGACGTAAATCCTTTTTAGTTCCGGGGACTATTGCAATAACATCAATATTCACTTTAGGAAAACGGTTTTTAAAGCAATTATACATTTCATTACCGAAATAATTTGCCGCAAAGGGTGCGTTTTGAAATTTTAGCATATAAACGCCGCTTTGAGCCGCACCTCTGTTATAAAAAGGTGCTGCAACACCTTCAAAAAGATAGTGATATCGCTTACATTCACAGTTATGTTTCTCATGACCGCAGAACTTACAAACCTTACCCGAAACCCTTTGGTTTACAATGTCATTAGCACATTTATCACACGGTTTTCCGCTCGAATTAAGTTCACCGCAACAAGGACATCTTGGAGGATAAATAATATCTAAAATAAAATCTAACAATTTCATAAATTTTCAGTCAGCATTGATTTCAACGCCGTATATCTTAAAGTTTTTCGGTCATTTTGAGCCATATTTTCTAGAACCTGACGGCTACCGACAACAATCAACATCTTTTTGGCTCTTGTGACTGCGGTATAAAGCAAGTTGCGGTATTTTAAAGGATGAGGAAAATCTAACAACGGCAACACTACACAGTCAAACTCACTTCCCTGACTTTTATGAACTGTCACGGCATACGCTAACTCAAGTTGTAAAACCTCATCACCGCTATACTCTGCAACGCGGTCAAGAAATCTTACGGTTAAAGTGCGGTTATTAACATCTATATCCTCCAAAACACCGACGTCGCCGTTAAAAACACCCATACCGACATTACCATCATCATCTTCCCAAACGATATCGTAATTGTTTTTAATCTGCATAACCTTATCACCGCAACGCAAAATAAATCCCTTAATTTCTATTTCGGGTACACCCTCTTTAGGGGGATTTAGTTGTTGTTGGAGTATATTATTAAGATTTACAGTACCTAATTCCAGTTTTTTAGAAGGACACAGCACCTGAATATCCTCTGTCGGCGAATATCCGTAAGCTTCAGGCAAACGGCGACAGCACAAGTCGGTGACCAAATTAGCGGCACGTGATGCGGTCTTACTTTCGAGCATAAAAAAGTCAGCATCGTGCCGGTCCAACTCTAACTTTTCTCCGGCAATAATGCGGTGAGCATTAACAACAATGAGGCTTTCCAATGCCTGTCTAAAAACTTTATTAAGACGGATTGAAGGAAATTTATCAGATAAAATCAAATCTCTTAATACATTACCCGCACCAACAGACGGCAACTGGTCAGAATCACCTACCAATACCAAATGAGTACCCAAACGTAATGCTTTTAACAATGCATCAAACAGTACAACATCAACCATTGACATCTCGTCAACAATAATAGCATCGTATTCCAAAGGATTTTTCTCATTACGGACAAAAATATGCTTTTTACCATCCTCTGAAGTACCTACTTCAAGTAAACGGTGAATAGTTTTAGCTTGCCTTTCACAAAGTTCGCTCATTCTTTTTGCGGCACGTCCGGTAGGTGCAGCTAAAGCAACCTTTAATCCGCGGTTTTCAAAGACTTTAATAATACCGTTAACGGTAGTTGTCTTACCCGTACCGGGACCACCGGTCAATATGAAAATTCCCGACTCAACACTGTCAGTTATTGCTTTACGCTGCAACTCGTCAAATTCAATTCCTAACTCTCTGCCGGCTTTGTCAATTTCACGCTCGGTTACCGGCTTTTCACGGTTACCTAAAGTCAATTCTGTTAACATTCTGCCGGCAATATATTTTTCTGAAATATACTGCTCGCATAAAGCCAAATAGGCTTGTCCGTCAACGTTTACATTATAGAGTTCTTTACGTGACAGCAATTCTTCGACAGCGTCGTCAACTAACCCACCGTTTACATCAATCAACTTTGTAACAATTTCTAATACCTTTATTCTCGGCAAGCAGGTATGACCGTTATAAAGGTTATGACGGATAACATACAAAACTCCTGCACAAATGCGTTCAATGTTATCTTCCGGTATACTGAGTTGCTTTGCAATATCATCAACACGCTCAAAGTCAAAATCTATACCCTGACTGCAAAGCAAATAAGGATTTTCCTCTATTCTTTCGGCAACGTTTTCACCCAAAATCTTAAATGCCGTAACCGCTTCGTCAGCAGAAAGTCCGTATTTAGAAAGTTTTAAGCAAAGCTCACGCAGTGATTTTTTACCCTTGACTTCATCTTGTATCTGCAATGCTTTTTGTAAAGAAACACCCTTAACGGTAGCTAACCTTTGAGGTTCATTTTCCATAACCTCAAAGGTATTGTCACCAAAATATTGTACTATTTTTTTAGCCGTTGCGGGTCCGATTCCTTTAATAGCACCTGATGAAAGGTATCTTAAAATTGCCGCCGAACCCGACGGTAATGTTTTAACAAATGTAACAGCCCGAAATTGCTGACCATATGTACTATGTACCGTAAATTTTCCGGTTAACTCAATTTCCTCACCCACTGAAACACCGTAAAGATTGCCTACAACAGTTTCAGTGTACCCGTTGTTTTCAAGCTCTAAAACAGTAAAGCCTGTGTCAGCGTTGCTGAAAACGATGTGTTTTACAGTACCGCTAATCATTTCCAATTTTTCGTCCATTTAAGGCTTCACCGTCCTTTTAATTAAAGAATTTTATAAACTCTTTTGCCTCATTATAAGGCACAAACTTAATTCTGCTACCCCTTAACACAGACTCGCAATAATATGCCATTTCGTCATTCAAACCGCCATCAACAGCATAAACAACTGCATCTTTTAATGTATCGTCCCACTCAACTGTGTCAATAAGCATTTGAACCTCTATATCGGGTTGCTCTTTAAGTAAAACAGCATAAATACGGTTTTTGCATCCCGACGATGCAAGTCGTAATGCACACCATTTAATAATTGACACCGAACCGATAATACAAAGAATAATTGCTAAAACACCAAATAATGTTTCTGTCATAATAATCACCCTTTATATACTATGAAAAATACATAAAGGTGCTACAAAAATACCGACCGTCGTGCCTTAAAATCGGCTCGGCAGTCGGTAAATATACAATTATTTTATTTCAATATTAGTTTCAGCCGGATTGACCGAAATTGCCCAAGCAAAAATGCCATCAGAATTGGTCGAAACCTTAATCGGTTTAGTAACAGTTGAAGGTGTTGTTATACCGGTTAAATCAACGGTTAAACGGAAATCTTTAGCACTAACCTTACTTGTTTTATTGCGGTCATAGCAAACCTTGATTTTAATAGATTTGTTGGTAATAACCGAGCTCGCTGTCATACCTTGCGGTAAACCGATAAATTGAATTTTTGACGGTTCAAGTTCAAGATTAGCGGAAGTCAATCTACCAAACTTCAAATCAACAGTAACCTCTTCGGTACCGTCAACAACCTCAACCCCTTCGGGTAAAATAAACGAAACGTTGAATGAGGTGCTATTTGAAGTAACCTTCATAAAATCAATAGCTGAAAGGCTTAAACTTGAAGTTAACAATCCGTCAACAGTATCAATAGGACCTCTTACCTTTACGGTGGTCATTTTCTCGTTTGCACGTGCTTTATCACTGTATCGGTAAAGAGTATATTCAGGCAACCCTGTTGGGCTTGTTGAATAACACAGCGGCAAATTTTCAAATGTTGGTTTCAATCCAACATCAGCTACTTTATATACAACTACTCGAACATAAATGTCACTATTATAAACAAGTTGTGATGAATCGACCAAATTGCCTAACGAATCATAAAACTTTAATTCGGTTTCATAGTTTTGAGTTTGGGGTAAAACAGTTGTCGGTAATTTAGGCACTGCAACGACCTTTTTAACCGAAGCCACAACCTCTGATGGCCCGCTGATATGAAGAAATGGAATATCAAGACCGTCAGCGTTTGACTTTAAACTGCTTTTATATATTTCAAGGTCGGCAGTAACAACCTGCTGAACGCCTGAAACATCTATCTCAACCGGAATGTCGGTTGCTGTGTCATAGTCATAATCAACCTGAATATAAGACGGTGAAATTTTAGAAATTTGACATCCCGAAACATCAACGTTAGCCGTTAAATTCAGTACATACGAGCCCGGACGGTTAACATCCGAGTAAGAAACGACCGATACGGTAATATCACTCTTTGTAACATTACTTACGATATATCCAGGTCCGCTGACCGTAACCGATACTTCCCTTTCGGTATTTCCTAAAGCCATTAAAACACTGCCGTTATCATCGGTTTGATTTGAAATCGAAACCTCTAAATCAGTAACGGTGATTTCCCTTGTGGGATTTTCAGTAATATCAATCACAAGCCAGAAAATGACGGCACAAACAATTGAAAATGCTATTAAGAATTTTTTATTACCAAACCAACGATTAATTAAACTAATAATATTAAAATTCATTTGCCGTCACATCCTTTCAAAATAATAATATTACTCGCCCTTTTTAAATATAGAAAGTATTCTTGTTAAAAGACTCTTCTTTTCAACATTTTTAACTGTAATAAGTTCAGAGTAAAGCTTTTCACGCAAACTCATTTGATTGAAGTTTCTCACAATATTACCGCCGATACAAACCGATATAATACCGGTTTCCTCCGAAACAACAACAACGACAGCATCCGAAGTCTCACTCATACCCACCGCTGCACGGTGACGAGTGCCGAGTTCCTTGCTCAACTCATTATTCGATGTCAACGGTAAAATACAACCCGCTGAAGCAATACGGTCATCACGTATAACCATACCGCCGTCATGCAAAGGTGATTTCGGATAGAAAATGTTTCCTACAAGTTCTGCCGAAACGGTAGCATCAATTTTAGTACCGGTCAAGATAACCTCACCAAGAGGTGTTGAACGTTCAAACACTATCAACGCACCGATTTTCTGCTCCTGCATAGAAGCACACGCTTTACAAACTTCATCAATGCATTTAACACTTGAAGCTTCATCGGTATCACCACCGACACCGAAACGGCTTAACGACGAATGACCGACACGTTCCAAAGCACTGCGAAGTTCAGGTTGGAATATGATAGCGATAGCAATAATTGCATAATTGAAGAATTTATTAAGCAACCACTTAATACTGATAAGGTCAAGCCATTGTGCAACAAACCAAATTGCAAGTAAAAGACCAAGACCTTTTATAAGAACCTTTGCTCTCGTTTCTTTCAAGAAGCCTATTGCCTTATATATTACATACGCAACAATAAGGATATCGAGAATATCAACAAAACGCACATCGGCAAAAGCCATTAAAAGTTGTTTAAAAAAGCCGGATATATTATTCCATAACCCAGCAAAAAACGCCTGCATACTCTCACATCCTTTCATTATTCTTATACAACTGTATTGTAACATAAGTCAGGCACTATAATCAATAGAAATTTTACAATTTTTATAACATTTTTGTAAAGTTTTTCACAGTATTAATAAAAATATCCGCTTCTTTTAAATTATTAAAAGCAGACAAACAAATTCTTACCGTTCCGCTGTCCACTGTGCCTATTCTTCGATGTGCCATCGGTGCACAATGGAGTCCTGCTCTGACAGCAATTCCTTTTTCAGCAAGCATTGAAGCAACCGAAGTGCTATCCTTATTTCTTATATTAAAAGACAGCGTTGGTACAAAACTCCCGTATTCAGGTCTTTTTGTATAAAGCTGCACACCTCTAATAGAATTAAGGCTGTCATAGATATGCTGCATAATCCCTAATTCGTGACGGTAAATATTATCTCTTTTGCGTTTATTTATAAAATCCAAGCCTGCCGAAATGCCTATTATACCCGGCACATTTAATGTGCCACTTTCAAACCTTTCGGGGTAATCCTCCGGTTGTTCGTAACTTATAGACATTGAACCTGTACCACCCTCGGTTAACGTTTCGGGAATTTTACCCAATGCTATCAACACACCTGTGCCCATAGGTGCGTAAAGTCCCTTATGCGGTGCTATGCAAAGATAATCAATCTTCATCTTTAGCATATCAATATCCAATACACCTGCCGTTTGTGCGGCATCAACAGCAAAAGGCACACCCCTTTCGGCACAAATCTTACCGATTTCGCGAATGGGCAAGACCTCACCGGTGACATTAGATGCATGAGTACATATTACCAATCTAGTATCTGGTCGAATAAGCCTTTCAAACGAACGCACCGTGGCGTCCCGGTCACCGAATATAACCTCAGCATAGTCAATATCGGCTCCTGCTCTTTCAAGCTTATACAAAGGACGTGCAACAGCGTTATGCTCTAAACTTGAGGTTACAATATGGTCACCCGGACGGCATATACCTTTTATAACTGTATTTAATGCAGTTGTACAGTTTGGAGTAAAAATGACCCTTTCGGGTGCGTTTGCATTAAAAAAGTCAGATAGTTTTTTTCTTGTGTTATAAATCATTTCGGAACACATTACCGATGCATCATAACCTCCGCGTCCGGGGTTAACAGAGTACACCCTTAACGCCTTTTTTACAGCGTTTTGCACCTCAATCGGCTTAACCCCGGTGGTTGCGGCATTATCAAAATAAATCACTTTCTCACCTCCTTTTTAAAGACTCATTCTATCAGAATTATCTTAATATTGTTTTGCTCTAATATTTCCTTTGCTTTTTGAGCATCATCAACCGAAACAACTATACCGAAAAGACATCCCGCGGCAGTTCCGCCTTGTACCTTTTTAATTTCAGCCGAAATGCCGTATTGCTTTAATATTTCACGGCCTTTATTACTAAAGGTCGAAGTAGTTGTAACAAATTTGACCTTATTCATTTTTCATCCCTCCGTTTTGTTTTCCTAAAATGGGTAATAAATATAATCCTACCCATACATATTATGATAATTTAAGAAATAAAGGCACTTAAAAAACAAAAGACCGTTCAATGAACGGCCTTTAAAAAATAATTATTTATTGTATTTAATATTTCTTAATGTATATAACACAAAGGACAAGACCATTACGGCTATACACAAGCTAATCAATATATATGAAACGGTGTGAGGAATATTATACCAAACGATATGTATAAACATAACTGTATAAAGAAGTGCAGTGCATAATTTTCCGTGCCACAAAGCACCGTGAACATGACCGGTTGAATTAATAAGTTTTAAATTACCGAGCCCGTTAAAAAACTCCTTAATAAACAGCACCGAAAATGCAATTAAAATGAAAGGAAAACGGCTTACTAAACACAAAAGCACCGATGCTTGAGTAAGTTTATCTGCTATAGGGTCTAGTGCCTTACCAAACTCGCTAATCATATTAAACCTGCGTGCTATAAAACCGTCAAGAGCATCCGTAAGTCCTGACAAAACAAGCAAAACCGCAGATAACACATAATTTTTCAGAACTAAATAACTGCAAACAATCAGCGGTATCATTGCAATTCTTACGAATGACAATACATTAGGTACAGTTAGTATCTTCTTGCTGTATTCAGTTGTCTTTGTTACTGCCTTTACCTCTTTTTGGGGTTTTGGCTGAACTTTGGTCTGCATTTTCAGCATCTCCTTCTATGATTTCTGAAGAAACATTAAGGTTTTTATATACATCGTTGCGAATTATTTTATAAAGAGCTGCAGCCAAAGGAACGCCTAAAAGCATACCGCCAACTCCCATAACACCGCCACCAATAGTAACAGCAGCCAACACCCAAATACCGGGCAAACCAATTGATGAGCCAACCACTTTCGGATAAATCAAATTACCCTCAAGTTGTTGAAGAATTATAATAAATATAATAAAAATAACCGCTTTAACCGGTGAAACCATAAGTATAAGGAATGCACCGACCCCGGCACCGATATAAGCACCCGCTATAGGAACTAACGCGGTTAATGCTATCAATGCACCAACCATTGGTGCATAAGGCAACTGTAAAATCAACATACCAACTGTACAGAGAACACCTAAAATAACCGCCTCAACGCACTGCCCTACTATATATTTATGGAAGCATTCATCCAACACTTTCACAAAATATTTAATTCTCCTGTACCACTTATCAGCAATATAACATTTTATTGCGCGGTCAATCTGACTACCAAGTTTATTCTTGCCCACCAAAATGTAACCGGCAAAGATAATACTCAAAAGTGCAGTAACAATACCGGAAAATACCGAAGTTATAGTTACAAATACAACCTCAACAACATTACCGATACCACTGGTAAACACAGAAACGGCTTTGCTTATCCAAGCCTGCCAATCTATTGATTTAATATACTCAACAGTCTTATCGTTTAAAATATCGTATTTTTCCAAAAAGACAACAACATTGCCGGTGGCCGCAGGAATATAATTGATTATTAACTTGATGCATTCTATAAACTGCGGCAGCACTAAACCGATAACCAAAGCAACAATTGCCAACAAGGTAATAATTGCCAAGATTAAGCATACAGGTCTGCGGGTTTTAATTGCGGCAGTTTTATTAGATTTAGGAAACCAATGCCGCTCATAAAACGACATTAAAATATTAAGCGGATAGGCAATTATACAACCCACCAACACCGGTGTTGCGGCACCAATAAGTGCTTTTAAAAATTTTGACGCTACCGGCCAATATATTATACAAAGGTACAGTACGAAAATACTGATACCAACCATTGCACACGAACGCCAACCAGGTTTGACACCGGTCCACTTTCCTTTTATTTTATCGCTTAAATTCTCGCGTTTCATTTATCTGCCGCCTTTCATAAAAAGACTTTGAAATTACCCTTTTATAATAACACAACAAACTAATCCGTGCAACAGAATAGTTAAAATTTTACAAATCTTTTATATAATATTACTCAAAATGTTTATATATAATTGTTTGACAATCGTCATCATTGTTTATGCGAATATTTTGGTCTTCGCTGCACACCGACAACACAAATCCATCTAAATTAAAAGTTTTGACAGTGGTACAGTCTTCTGTTTCAAGCTCATTAAGTTTAACACGAAGTCCCAAACCTGACATTTTTAAAATTGCTTCTTTTTTAGTCCAAACTTCAAAAAATCGGGTTTGCCAATCAGGTGATTTGACATTTATGTACTTTTTTTCATTTTCGGTAAAATATCTATCGGTAAGTTTCGGATTAACCTCACGTATTTTTTCCAAATCAACACCGACATCTCGGTCGGAAACAGCAACCGCCACCAAACTTTCAGAATGCGAAATATTAAAATGCACTGACTTATTTTTTAAATACGGTTTACCGTTGGTATCTCTTTCAAAAACTATATTTTCATTTGTGAAACCAAAATAGGTACAAAGAATAACTCTCAACAGTGCCTCGGCTGTTAGTGTTTGAAGTTGATTTTTATTTCTTTTAATGTTATCTATTTTACTTATTTTCTCTTCACCGACAAAATCAAGTATTTTCATATACAAATCACTGCTCGGCTCAAATAATTTCATCAAATAAACCTCGGTCATTCTCTGTCACCTCTTTTCCTTTTAATGGTATATTTATTATATCCCGATAATAATTTTTGTCAACATAAACTAAAATTGTATTAATAAAAGATTAAATTTCAACAAAAATGTGATTTTGAGCAGATTTTACTATTGCATTTTCTTTACATATATGATAAAATTAACCTGCAAAGTAACGGGCTTTAGGCTCAAGCTTTGGTAATCACAGACAACTTGGAAGAAGTTTATCAACCCTAATGCCGATTATAGGTTTTGTAAACCCTTAAAAGATGTCGTGAAAGACCAATATTTTTTATATGGAGGTAATTTATAAAATGACATTTAAGAGAATTCTCTGTCTTGTTTTCGCACTGTGCTTAATGGTTTCTGTTATGAGTGCTTGCGGTGGCAAAAAAGACAAAGACAAAGACAAAACTTCTTCTACACCCAGCACAAATTCTAACTCCGGTACAATTGAAGGTATCGACCCTGATATGACTGGTTGGGAAGATTTCAACCCCTACGAAAAGATGCCCGAAACAAGCAAGGGTGTAACTGTTCGTTACGCCACCTGGATTGACCAATGGAATGATATCGGTGGTTACACACTTTCGAACGTCAAAAAAGATATCGGCATTGACGTTGAACTTTACTATGTTGGACAGCTCAGCTATGTTCAGGAAATCATGACTAAAATTGCTGCTAAAGATATTCCTGACGTATTCATCTCTAATGAAAGTAGCGGTGCTTTCCCTATCACTCTTCAGATTGCTGCTCCTATAAACAAGGTTTCTTCTGTTGAGCTTAAGGACCCTCGTTTTGACCAGATTTTCCTTCAGGATGCTACTATCGAGGGTAACATTTATTACCTTAACACCATAGGTAATCCGATGGCAAATGGTAATATGGTATTCTATAATAAGAGTTTGTTTGAGGAAAATGGATATACTACCCCTGAAGAATATTTTGAAAACGGCACATGGTCTTGGGATACCATGTTAAAATGTGCAAAAGACATTAAAGCACTTGGCGATGATTATACCGGTATCTTCCTGCAATTGGATATTCTTGCCGGTTCTGTCGGTACTTCTATTACTAAATATAACTTCGATACTCATACATTCTCTAATGGTACTCAAGACCCCACCCTTTTAAAGGCTTATCAGTGGTACGCTGACGCTAAAGAACAAGGTCTCCTTGATGGTCACGAAGGTGCTTTCTTGAATGGCAAATGCGGTTTCTACATCCGTGGACCTTACGGCTTACAGTCTAAAGGTTACTTCAAGGATATGGACTTTGAAAATATAGGCTTTACTTGGTTACCCTCATTCACTGAAGGTGAAAAAGGTCTTATCTCTTCCATTTACGGTGCTCATGGTATTGTAGACGGTGCTCCCAATGCAGATGCTGCAGGTTACTTCCTCCGTTACTGGATGGACTATAATAACTGGGACCTCGAAAATGCTTTCTTCTCTATTGAAGCAGGTCAGTTCTTCTATAAGATTACCGAAGCAACACCTAATGACAAATACTTCAACTTTGACTACCCGCTTGCAATTCTTGCTGAATATGCGGATGTTGATAAAGCATTCTACACTGCTATCAGAAATTCTTCTAAAAACGATATGAAAACAACTCTTGATAGTATGAGCAATATCGTTGACACTGCTGTTGAGCGTGGTAACCAGCTTATCGCTGATAAGATTGCAGCTGACCGTATTAAATACGGTGCATAATTACAGCACATAATCTTACTTAATAAAAAACTCTCCGCTTTTTGCGGAGAGTTTTTTTATATCAGTTTTTATTAATTTAATTATCCCATTGATTATTTTCGCATTTTCTAAAAAACTTGCGAACTGCCTTTTGGTAGCTTACCGTTTCTTTAACATAACTCATACCGTGACCGGCACCCGGAACAATCAGCAACTGTTTCGGTGCCGAAGTCGCAAGGTAATTTTCAAACGTCATATCAATCGGCACAAACTTATCGTCAGAGCCGTGAATAAACAAAACAGGTCGGGTATTGACCTTCAAAGCGTCAACCGTTGAATAATCGTCCCCGCTAAAATTCGCTTCGCGTTTAAGAATGGCATTAGCAATCGGATACATAAGTTTTTCATTCATTCTCAAATTATTATCCAACACATGTTTCCAAATGGCATGAGGTGAAGTGAATCCGCAATCGGAAATAATACCCTTAACGCAATCCGGTAACTCACATCCTGATGTCATAAGAACGGTTGTTGCACCCATGGAAATGCCCAACAGATAAATAGGTAAATCGTGACCAAAACGTTCTACGATATATTTAACCCATAATGCACAGTCGTTTCTTTCCAGGATACCAAAACCAATATGTTCGCCCTCACTGTCATTTGTGCCTCTTTGGTCGGGCATAAGCATCATACAGTTTTCATCATGCAGGAAATTAACGGAACAGCTAAAATCGGTCCACCAATTAGACCTCCAGCCATGCATTGCAATAACAATTCTCTTTGGTTTATCACAACGGTACAAACTGCCGGTCAAATTAAGACCGTCATCGCTTAAAATTGACACTTGTTCAACGGGAAGTTTTTTCGCTTTTTCGGCAGCTGCAGCAATATCTTTAACATGAGGGTCGTCCAACATACCGCCCGAAATTTTAGATTGAAACTTTTGAGGCAGTTTAATCTTAACGCCTTCCCTTTTTACCGCCGCATCGACAAGCAGCCGTCCGGAAAGATACACAGCACCCGCCAAAGCCGCAGTACAAACTCCGGCAGCAACAAGTATACCTTTAGTGCTTTTTTTCATTTACTCCTCCGAATATAGTTTATCTTATAAATTTGATACCGTGATGGATATTCTCAATTAAGATATTTCCGTCACTTTCGGCATGCTCACCATCTAGCGACCAATCAAGTTTATCATCATAAATAATATTAATTTTAGAAGATTTATAGAACTCAATTTGACCGTTATCAAAATTAGAAGATGTAATTGCTGCAATGATTTTATTAAGTTCAATAAGGTTTTTCGGCTTTTTGACTAAAGCCACCTCAAAAACGCCGTCACCCATATCAACCAATTCATCGCGGAGTTTGACAATTCCTGCAACCGAAGTTGAATTGGTTGCTGATACAAATATATACTCCCCTGAAACGGTAATATCATCCATCTCAATAGTCAAATTATAACTTTTAATTGTGGCAATTTCTTTTATACTGCCTAAAACATACGCAAAATGACCTAAAACATTCTTAATATCCTGAGACACGCTATATGATGAAGCGGTAAACGCTCCAAAACACGCAACATACGTGAAGTATCTTTCTTTATTAAATCTACCCACATCAATAAGGTTAGTATCCCCTCTTACAATCGTTTGAGCTGCAATTTTAGGTGTACTAGAAAGCTTCATACTTGAAGCAAAATCGTTTGTACTGCCCGCAGGGATATAACCTAATGGCAGTTTGCTTTCGACTTGCATAAGACCGCTAATGGTCTCATTCAATGTGCCGTCGCCGCCAAAGCAAACAATTTCCTGAAAGCCCTCGGTTTCTGCATTTTTTGCAAATTCTACGGCGTGACCCCTTTTTTCTGTTAATTTAACAGTAACTTCATAACCGTTAGTCTGCAGAGTTTTAATAACATCAAGCAAGGTTGTTTTTGCCTTCATTTTGCCTGACACAGGGTTTACAATAAGTAATAACTTTTTCATATTCCCACCCAAAATCTTACTTAGCTAAACTTTTTCTTAAATATAACTTTCCAAATTTATTTACAATATAGCAACTAGCAAAAGCAATTAAAACGCCTAATACAATTCCACCCAAAACATCGGTCGGATAATGAACGTATAAATAAAGGCGTGAAAATGCAATAACCGACGCCAAGATTATTGCAGGAATACCTAAGCGTTTATCGTTTATAAGCAATACGGTTGCCGCCTCAAAGCTTGCTAATGTGTGTCCGGACGGGAATGATTTGTCAGAAAGACGTTCAATCAACAAATCCATCTCAACACCCGGCATATCATAAGGTCTTGTACGGGCAACTAAAGGTTTTAAGGTTAGATTACCGATAATTAAGCCTAATAACAGTGCAACGCCTGTCATAATACCAATTTTGCGCGTTTTTTTGAAAAACAGTAGAGCAATTGCAACAATTATCCAAAATATACCCGCATCGCCCAATTTGGTTATAATCGGTAAAACCTTATCCAAAACGGTGCAACGTAAATGTTCCTGAATAAAATCTAAAACTTTAAGTTCAAATTCGTTCATCTTAATTATTATTCACCATATCATAAATTAAATACTTTCCGTCAACATATCTCAAATATAATGTTACATCAATAATCTCAATATGTTCTTTATTTGAATAATTTACAAGTGTGTTCTTCAAGTATACTTTACACGAGAACACTTCATTAGTATATTTATAAAAATTTTCAGCCTTTTCTTCGGAAATCTTATGCTCCTTATGTTTCCATAGCCATGTTACTGATACATCTCTAATATTAGTATAAAGCCTTGATTTAGAATCAAGAAAAGGTGCAATGTATGAAAAATCACCCTTATTTGAGAGAAACCTTGCATATTCCTTCATTGCATTTATAACATAATCAGAATGTTCGTGCTGTAAAACTTCATCATAAGTTTTAGGAACCAAATAACACTTAAGTTCCTCGTCAAACACCGCTTTTTGCTCAACACCGTCTAAACCTACTAACGAAATTTCAGGTTCGAACAAAAACTGGGACACAACATATTTATCAAACAAAATACCGTCTACGCCTTTGGGCATATGTTTATAAGACGCATCCTGAACGTCGGTCTCGGTTATATAGGACGAGTCAACAATAATTCCGTTGAGTTTAAGTTTATAACCTTTATTTACCAAAACAGTTACTGCATCGCTCTGTTTTAAAGAAAAGTTGACATCTTCTAAAATGTAGTCTTTCATTCCAAAGCCGATATTTTTATTTTGAATTAATACAAAGTCAGCCAGTTTCATATTATTATAACTGACAGTGTATTTCTCTTGACCTTTAACTTTAGATTCAACGGCAAAGTAATTAAGCAGCGTCAAGTCATACTGCTCCTTAAATTCACGATTAATACTATCTTCATCTTCAAACATTAACTGTTCAGAAGAAAATTGTTTTACCAAACCGCCGATATTCCCTGTTTTAAAATTTTCAGTGAAAACTTTTTCCGCAGTAGTATTTGGACGCGATGCTTCAAAAGCACTCAAATAAAACCACAAAACACCGCCTATAACCACCAAAGCAATCAAAAAAAAGGAAACAACGGCCAAATAAATTTTAGAAAATAATGACATTCTTTTAATGTTCATAATGTCACCTACTTACACAAAAATATGTGGGAATTCTTCTGGGCGAGAAAAACGCCTTATAACGGTTTACAAGACCTTTTAACTGATATTCATCAAGTTTGCTCTTATCGACATTATATATATCGAAATAATTTTCATAGTACATAACTGTCGAAGAACCGCCGTCTAACATTCCGGCAGTAACCGCTCCGTGTGCTACCATAATATCAATAACATCGTTATAAGTAGCACCAATACTTGCAGCCGAACGTCCATCAGTTACAAGTAAAATAAACGTTCCGTCTGCCCTTTGTCCGATTGCAGTTCTTTGAGCAACACCGGTGTTACTCTTTTTATAATAAATATGCACGCCGTCGTCATCCGACTTAATAAGAGTATTTCCATATTTAAACGAAACACCGTCACGAATACCCAAAGAGTCAGCTTTAGACTTAGTCATACCCTCGAAAACAACCAAACGGTTATTGTTATCTATTCCGATAAATGTACGACCACCGCCTTCATCCCAAACGCATTTTCCGTTAGAATACGTCAAACCGATAGGAATTTCACCTAATCCCTCACCGTTTTTGTCGTAAAATTCTCCGCCATTAATAGCAATCAGAGAATCGTATTTCTTTGCAATTTCAAACACGGTTTTGCCTTTAGGTGCAGTGAAGGTTTCATCCGAAACGCCAACAAAAACTTTTGTCGGGTCTTTAATTAACGTAATATACGCCTTAAACGTATCGTGTGTTTCGCTAACATATTTAACCCCGTCAACATATCCCTCATCTTCACTGCTATTGGAAAAATTATCCTTATCAACATAACTATCCAAATCAACAGTCAGTTTAGAATCAACAAAACTACTGTCGACAATTTGATCAACAGTTTCTTTAGATAAGAATATGTACGGCACCCACTTAGTCGCACTCGCCTGCATAGCCGAAAGCACCAGTGTATCACGCATTGTTTTGCTCGGTCCATGAGCAACAATCGCAAGCAATGAAAAAACAGTCACGATTAAATACACAACTGCAGTACCTATACAAGCAAGAGTTCGTAAAGCGATTCTTCCAAAAGTTAAAGGTCTTTTTGCTATTAAAGGCACTCTGTCCTCATCGGTATTCTTATGAATTTTAGGTGCAAAAACCCAATTTTGCTGAATACGGAAGCTGACGAAGAAAAGAACAGTATCAACAACACACTTCAACAGTGTTGTGAGCGACGGTGCTGAAACCTTTAAAAGCCAAGTGAGACCTTTTATTAAAAACATTGACGCAAAAGCCAAAGGAATCGCCAACAGTACATATCTTACTGCCGAGCGTACGAGTCCCACCTTGCCTGAAAATACCTTGGTGCGGTTTATTGAAAAGTTTACAATCGACGAAACTGCCCTTGAAAGGAAGGTTGCACATAAAATTCCAAATGCACCGGTAAATAGGAATTTTAAACTAAAATAGAATATCAGCAGTTCAACAAACATACTGAACAGTGAACTAAACAAAAACGAAAGAATGAGTTTATAAATTCTTAAAGAATCAACTATCGGTCTGAAATGTGAAGACTCGTTATTATTAAGATAAACAGTATCAATAGGTATTTGTATATATGGAATATGACTTTTTTTCATTTCAAAAAGCATATTCGTCTCGTACTCATACCTCGAGCCCTTAACATCAATAAAATCGTTCAAATATTCGGCAGGAATAGCTCTTAAACCTGTTTGAGTATCGGAAATTTTAATTCCGCAAAAAAGTCCGAAAATAAGACTGGTTAATTTATTACCGAATCTACTGCGAAAAGGAACATTTTTACTTGAAAAATCACGGCAGCCGAGAACAACACTTTTTGTTTCATGCATCTTCTTGACGCATGCGATAATATCATTAGTAAGATGCTGACCGTCACAGTCGATAGTAACTACGCCGGCTCTACCTTTGCGGTGTTCGTTAAAAAACTTAAAAGCATTCCTTAACGCAACACCCTTACCTCTGTTTCGGCGGTGATGCAAAACCTTACAGAACGGGTATTTGGTCTCATCAGGAAAATACTTAAAATGCTCATTATCGCTACCGTCGTTAACAATAATAATATCATCAAAACCATTGTCGTATAGCTCTCCGACAAGGTTTAAAAGTTTACTGTCCGGATTAAGTGCAGGGATAATAACCGTAATGTTAAAATAATCCATATTCACCCTCCAAATTCTTTCCACACATACACATACTTACTTATAGTAATTTTACCACCAAACTGTTAATATTACAAGATACAAAATTGTTACTAATTTTCCATATATTTTAAATTAATTTAATAATAGCGATTGACAAATATGTCACAAAGTATTATAATAATTTTATCGCAAAAGAGAAATGTTTGTGATTTTTTTAACAATTACAAACATTGTTCTCTTTTACACAAAATTTCAGCAGTTGTTATCAACGCTAATTGAAAGGAAGATTTTTATGTACGACCGTATTTACAACTTCTCTGCCGGTCCGTCAATGTTACCTGTTTCGGTACTTGAAAAGACAAGAGACGAACTCATGAACTATCAAGGCTCGGGAATGAGCGTTATGGAAATGAGCCATCGCTCAAAGGTTTATGATGTTATCATTAAAGAAGCCGAGGCTCTTCTCCGTGAAGTTATGAACATCCCTGACAACTACAAAGTATTATTCTTACAGGGTGGTGCTTCTTTACAGTTTGCATCTGTACCTATGAACTTGCTTAAAACCGGTGTTGCCGATTACATAGTAACCGGTCAGTTCTCGGGCAAGGCTTACAAGGAAGCCCAAAAGTATAGCGACAAGATTAATCTTGCAGCTACTACAAAGGATGAGAACTTTACACGTATTCCCCGTCAGGAAGAGTTGAAACTCACTCCTAATGCTGACTATGTTCACATCTGCTTTAATAACACTATTTTCGGTACAAAGTGGGATTACATACCCGACACCGGTGATGTTCCGCTCGTAGCTGATATGAGTTCCTGCATCTTGTCCGAGCCTGTTGATGTTTCCAAGTTCGGTCTTATCTATGCCGGTGCACAAAAGAACGTTGCTCCAGCTGGTTTAACAATCGTTATTGTACGCGAGGATTTACTTTCCGAAGAACTCGATGCAAAGGTTCCCACCGTTTGCAGTTACAAGGTTATGGCAGATAACGAGTCTATGTACAACACTCCTCCCTGCTGGCCTATCTACGTTTGCAAACTCGTTTTGGAATGGATTAAGGAAATTGGCGGTTTGACTGCTATGAAGGCTATGAACGAAAAGAAAGCAAAACTTCTTTACGACTGCCTTGATAATAGCAAAATGTTCAAAAACCCCGTCAATCCTATCTGCCGTTCAATGATGAACGCAACCTTCCGTGCTGAAGATGATGAACTTAACGCTAAATTCGTTAAGGAGTCTGCCGCAGCCGGTATGTCTAACTTAAAGGGTCACCGTTCAGTTGGCGGTATGCGTGCTTCTATCTACAACGCAATGCCTTATGAAGGCGTTGAAAAGCTTGTTGAGTTTATCAAGAAGTTTGAAGCCGAGAATATGTAATTTAAATTTAACCAAAAAGCACTTGTCTTTTGACAAGTGCTTTTTTTACTTAACACATTATTGAAAATCTAAAAACTAACCCGTCTTCCTCATTTGAAGCAAGACGGGTAAATTTTTGATTATCTTCTGGCTTTAGATTTTTTGGATTTAGGAGCACGCTTTTCAGCGTATTCCATCCATTTAACCCAAACAGGGCCTGCAATAAATACAGAAGAGAAGCAACCGGCTACAACACCGACAGACATCGGGATTGCAAAGCTGCGAAGTGCGGTTACACCGAAGAATTCGGCAACTATAACAACACAAATGATTGCCATAAAGGTTGCAAGCGAAGTAATAAGCGAACGCATAAAGGTTTCACTGATACTCTTGTTAACCTGCTGACGAACGGTAAGTCCAGGCAACATTTTGCGGTTTTCGCGAATACGGTCGAAAATAACGATTGTTGCGTTAAGCGAATAACCGAATAAGGTTAATGCAACAGCAAAGAAGTTAGTATCAATTTCAAGTCCGCAGATAGTGCAGGCAAAGAATGCGATGATAACGTCGTGTACCAATGCAACGAATGCCGAAAGACCTGCTGAAACACCGCCGATTTTACGGAAGCGGATACCAATATAAACTACAACCAACAAGCCTGCAAAGATAACGGCAAACAAGCTCTTGCCCAGGAAGGCACCTGCCAAAGTCGGGTTAACGGTATTACCGTCAAGTGACTTAAAGTTGTTATCAGCAAAGTTTTTATTCAAAACATGGCTTAATGCTGTCTGAATATCAACCATCGACTCACTCAATACAGTCTCTTGCTTAGAAGAAGTTGCTGCAGAGGATGTGCCGGATGCAGTTGATGATGTTGCCGAAGAGCTTGACGAGGTAGTTGAAGAAGCATCGGATGATGCAGTGCTAGATGTTGTGCTAGATGTTGTACTAGATGTTGTGCTTGAGGTTGTGCTTGAAGTTGTGCTTGAAGTTGTGCTTGAGGTTGTGCTTGAGGTTGTAGAAGAAGTTGCATCAGAAGATGTATTTTCCTTTTTAGCCTCATTTGCCTCTTTAATTAAGGCCTCTAACTTGGTTTGGTCAACCGATTTAGTAACATCACCGGCAAACGAAATCACAAGTTTAGTTGAATTGCTTGAATAGTCGGTGCTTTCAGTAATAGTAGGTTCGATACCGAGATTATCAACAATAGTCTGCTTAACGGTATCAACATCAACATCGCCGTCATAAGAATAAGTAAAGCGGCTACCGCCTGCAAAGTTTATATCAAAGCCTACACCGAAGATACCGGTCAAAACTGCACCGATAATAAACACAACGGCAACTATAATAACACTCTTTTTAAGGAAAGCAACAAAGTCAAAATTAGAGAACAACAACGGCTTTGCGGTTTTACCCTCTTTAAATCCGCCGTAAAGCCAAGGCTTACGCAAGAACTTAAAGCGAGAAACACCCATGGTCATAATTCTTGAGAAGAATACGCCCATTACAAAGTTAAAGATAACACCGGTTATAAGTGTGTAACCGAACGAGTAAATATTACCGGTTACAGAAGAACTTAAGAACGGGAACAAGAAGCTAAATACACGTCCCAAGAAACTGTCAGGAGTACCGAATGCGGCAAGTAAAACAAGTGCTACGATAACACTGGTGACGTTACCGTCAAAAATCGAACTAAAAGCATCACTGTATCCGCGGGCAATTGCACCGTCAATTGTTTTTCCGTTTCTAAACTCTTCCTTAATACGCTCAGCGGTGATAACGTTAGCATCCACACCGAAACCGATTGAAAGAATAATACCTGCTATACCGGGCAAGGTTAAGGTAAAACTGTCAGTTCCCGGGAAGAAGCCTGTAACACAGGCAAACATACCGCCAACCTGTCCAGCCAAAGCAATACAAGCAATAAAACCGGGCAAACGGTAAATTAAAATCATAACTATGCAGATAATGATAAACGCGATAATACCTGCAATAAGCATAACATTAAGTGCTTCTTTACCCAATGTCGGTGAAATAACCTGAAGTTTGGAATCATCAACAGTTAATGCGAAAGGCAATGAACCTGCATTAATTTTCTGTGCCAAATCAGTTGCTTCTTCAACCGTTGCCATACCGGAAATGATTGCTTCTCCGTTGCTGATAACTGAAGAAACGGTAGGAGCTGAGATGCAAACGTCATCCATATATATGGAAATTGTTCTACCTTCGGTATCGGAACTAGCGGCAGACATTGCTTCTTTTGTTGCAGTAGCAAACTTACTTGTACCTGAACCGGTGAGTTTTAAGGAAACAACATAAGATTTAGATTCTGAATCATATCCTGCATAAGCGGCACTCTCAATATCTGCAGCACCCTGCAATATAACTTTACCGGTATTGCTGGAGCCTTTATAGAAAGTCAAAAGTGCGGTTTCACCCAACTCGCTTATAGCTGCGGTCGGGTCGTACGACTCATCGTCAGACTGCCACGGGAAACGGACAATAATCTGATGATTATCATAGTCAGTGAAAACCTCATAGTCGGTAATATTGTTATACAACATACGGGTTTCTATAATCTGTTTAGCCGAATCCATATCCGAATCGGTAATATCGTCAGCTTTCTTATCAGGTGAGAATATTGCTTCAACACCGCCGCTGATATCAATACCCCAACGGATATCGTCAGCACCCTTGAAATATAATTTTCTAATGTCACCATGATAGTTATCAATTCCGAAGAAAGATACTACGGTAAACACAATAATCAGCACTGCGGCGATAAAAAACCACGGTTTGCTGACAATTTTGTTCTTGCGTCTCATCGCAAAACCTCCAGTAAATAATCAATCTTTTTGCATACACGTAATATGCAAAAAATCACAGATTAATTATATATTCTTTTTAGCTTCAAGTCAATCAAAATTATTCATAATTGACCAAATTTAAAGAAAATTTACAAATTTAGTAATTTTTCAAGAACTGCCAGTTTAGAAGCAACACAAAGCAGCTCGGTTGCTACGTTCAATTCCTCCGGACTGGGGAACGACGGTGCTATTCTTATATTACTGTCATCAGGGTCAATTCCGTACGGATAAGTAGCACCCGCACCAGTCAACACCAAGCCTGCATCCTTACAAAGTTGAACTGTTTTCTTTGCACAACCCTTTTCAACAAACATACTTACAAAGTAACCGCCATTCGGTTTTACCCAACGTGCAATACCGATATCGCTTAATTCTCTATCCAAAACGCGAAGTACAACTTCAAACTTCGGTTGCATTTTAGCAGCATGCAATTTCATATGCTCGCGAACTGCATCAATATTCGGTAAATATCTTGCGTGACGGAGATGGTTGAGTTTATCGGGACCGATAGTTTGGAAAGCTAGTCTTCCTTTTATTCTTCTGATGTCGTCATCACCTGCTGCCATTGCGGCTACACCTGCACCGGGGAAAGTGATTTTAGAAGTAGAGGTAAACATTATAGCTCTGTTGGGGTTACCTGCCTTTTGACATTCATCAAAAAGACTTAAAAGCTTATCGCATTCGCCGAAAATAGGATGAACAGCATAAGCATTATCCCAAAGAATTCTGAAATCATCAGCGGTTTGCATTTTAGCCAAACGGCGAACAACCTCATCGCTGTAAACGATACCGTCAGGGTTAGAATACTTCGGAACACACCACATACCCTTAACCGCAGGGTCTTTTACAAGTTCCTCAACGATGTCCATATCGGGACCATTTTCGGTCATCGGTACATTTATCATTTCAATACCAAAATACTGACAAATACCGAAATGACGGTCATAACCCGGCACAGGGCATAAAAACTTAACTGTTCCCTGCTTCATCCAGGGCTCTGCACCCATGCCGTGTGTCATACACTGTGCAATAAGGTCAAACATCATATTAAGTGAAGCGTTACCGCCAACAATAACATTACTGTAAGGTACATCTAAAATGTTGGCAAACAGTTTTTTAAGCTCCAAAAGTCCGTCAACACCGCCGTAGTTACGGCAATCTGTACCGTCGGCACTTTTATAATCATCAGCAGTGACCAAACCAAAAAGCTCATTACTAACAGAAAGCTGGTCAGGACCGGGTTTTCCTCTTGACATATCAAGTTTTAAACCTTTTCTGCAAAGTTCATCATATCTTTGCTTTACGATGTCATATTCATTTTTTAGTTCTATTGATGACATCTCGCTGTATTTCTTCATACAAGCACTCCTTCTGCCCTAAATTAGGCAAATATTACTAAATTATACTATTCGGTTTATTTTAATACAAACCCATGCTATTTGCAAGCATTTTTTAATATATTTTTGTTTTTTAGGTAATTAAATTAAGTTAAAAGCCTATTTAGGTTAAAATCTTAAATAATTCAACGTTTGACATAACAAAATGAAGTTTCAGCAATAAAAAAATATACCCAAACTAAAATTTACAGCTTGAGTATATTATTATATGTAATTAAAATCTAGTTTGCCTCTCCCCCGAGTGGGGAGAGGACTTTATAAAGTGCGGTGCAATATCTATGCCCTTAAAAAATACTGCCTCGCAGGACGAAATCTAATAAAATTTGTCGTTTTATATATTAAATTTACTTGTCACGTATTATATTACAAGATTTTACAAATGTCAACATTAAATTTTACATATCATTTTTGCAAATATTAACACTAAAACGAAAAAAGCAGGTACAGTGGAACACTGTACCTGCAAGTATATAAACAATATTACCTTAAGAAGCCATTAACGATTTGCTCTTCTGCCTCTGCCTCGGTCAAGCCTAATGTCATAAGCTTAATCAACTGTTCACCGGCAATCTTACCAATCGCCGCCTCATGGATAAGCGAAGCATCAACGTGATTTGCGTTAACCTTCGGCACTGCACCAACAGTAGCGTCATCCATAACAATAGCGTCACACTCGGTATGACCGTTGCAACGGTTGTTGCCGTTAATATTAGAAATGAACATTTGCTTTGACTTGTCCTTGGCAACCGAACGTGAAACAACGTGGCAAGCCGAGTCTACCCCATCCATATCAACCGAAAAGTCGGTTGTTGCGGTTTGACTGCCGTGTGTCATAATCTTTTCACGGATAATCAGGGTTGATTTTTCTTTCAACTTAGCGTTGGTAATGCGATATGTCGAATCAACACCTTTAATTTGCACGGTGTCCATTTCAACGTATCCACCCTCTTCTACCACAACTACAGTAGTTGGGTTCATTAAACGTTCACCGTTACCGTCGCCTTCACCGTAGTGCTTTTCAACATACTTTAACTTTGCGTTTTTACCCACAAAAAATGTATGAATGCCACTATGCTCGGAAGCTGCATCACCATCATTATGAATTCCGCAGCCTGCAACGATGGTTACATCAGCATCATCACCGATGAAGAAATCATTATAAACTGTTTCCTTAATGCCTGATTCACTCAAAAGTACCGGGATATGCACACTTTCGTTTTTAGTGCCCGGTTTAATGATAATATCAATACCCGGCTTATCGGTTTTGGTAACAATATCAATATTAGCAGTTGTATTTCTGCCCGCAGACTCGCCATTAGCACGGATGTTATATGCACCCGAGGGTACTTCGTGCAGGTCGGCAACCTGTTCTAAAAGCTGTTTTTGTATACTGTCAAGAGCCATTATATATCTCCTAAATCAACTAAAAATTAAAGTTTCTCGGTCAATACCGAACAAGTAGCTGAGGTGTTAAGGAGTGACGGTAAGATATCGTCTTTTTTACCGTCCTCTTTGATTTTACCGTCGGCAATAACAATAATACGGTCGGCAATATTTAAAATTCTCTCCTGATGGGAAATAATCAAAATTGTACCGTTTATTTTTTCGTGCATTTTTTCAAAAACGTTGATAAGATTACTGAAACTCCAAAGGTCGATACCGGCTTCGGGCTCGTCGAACACCGTAAGTTCCGTTCCTCTTGCCATAGCCATAGCAATCTCAATACGCTTTAACTCACCGCCTGAAAGACTTGCATTCACCTCTCGGTCAACATACTCTCTGGCACAAAGACCAACCTCTGAAAGATATTTGCAAACATCGGCAACGCTCAAATTCTTACCGCTTGCCAAGGTTACTAAATCCTTAACGGTGATACCCTTAAAACGTACCGGCTGTTGGAAAGCATAACTAACGCCCATTTTTGCACGTTCTGTAATGGTAGCGTTTGTAATATCCTTGCCGTTAAAAAGAATTTGACCTGATGTGGGCAAATAAATACCGGCAATTAACTTCGCCAAGGTTGATTTTCCGCCACCGTTAGGGCCGGTTAGAGCAACAAATCCCTTATCGATTGTTAAACTTACATTTTTAATAATATCTTTTTTTCCGTTATCATTTTCAGCCGAAAACGACACATTTTTTAGTTCTAACATTTTATCCTCCGATTATTTCGGTAAATATAATCAAATATATTATACACAAAATCAAACTTTTAGCAAGGGTTATTTAACATATTTTGACACTCTAATTGAAATTATCGCAGCCAAAAATATTTTTAAAATATCAGGCAATATAAAAGGCACGACCGTTGTTAACAGAACAACACCAAACGATGCCGAATTTCCGTAAACAAAAACAAACCACAAAACACCGCAAAGGTAAACTGCCGCCTGCCCTATACACATTGAAATCAACATCATTTTTAGCGATTTGATATTTTTATAAGTAATTGCACCGATAATTATGCTTGAAACAAAAAGTCCTATTATAAACCCTCCGGTGCTTCCCATAAGCACACCGAAACCACCTTGAAATGAGTGAAAAACGGGCAAGCCGATTAAACCTAAAATAATATAAAACCCTACTGCTGCCGTACCTCTCCTTAATCCCAAAACAGCAGTCGCAGTAAACACGCCTAATGTCTGCAAAGTGAATGGCACTGCCGAAAACGAAACGGAAATCCAAGAGCAAACAACTATAACTGCCATAAAAAGTGCAGTTAACGATATATCATATATAATGTTACCCTTTTGTTTCACCCTAATCACCGCCAAGCACTTGATTTCTTACAATTATAATGGTTATGGTTAATCGAAACACATCTGCTTCGACACAAAATCTTTGATTTTGTGACAAATTTTTAAGAAAATTTGTCCATATCCATTACAATGATTGTCGTGCAAAATTAAATTGCAAAATTAATTTTGCCAAAGACACTTTTAAGTGTCTTGTCGAAGCGCTTATTGGCGTTTCGACAAACTACAATCATTATATTATCGCAAAGCATGAAAGTCAATTACAATATTAAATGTAATCATTTTATAAAATTCACCATTGCAATGAAAGTATATATATGTTATAATTCTTATGATATTATACAATATATAGTGATTTTGGGTTGGTATTACTTATGAGAATGAAAAGACTTAAACATTTAGAAGAACGAAAAACTGCTTGCGGCGGGTGGCTTATTTCAGCCAACAGTGACGATTTAAACTTTGCTACTGCAGGCAACTTCAAAGATTATATAGACTTAAAAGAATGGTTTGGTACAGAGCGTGCTATATGGCTTGAAATCGGTTGCGGAAAAGGTCAATTTGCTTGCAAATTAGCAAAGCAACACCCTGATATCAACATCATCGCTGTCGAGAAAAATAGTAATGTTATCGTCCAAGCCTGCGAAAAAGCACAGGAATTAGGTATTGAAAACGTTAGATTTTTAAAATGCGGTGCAGAATATATAACCAAGTTTTTAAAAGACGGTACTGTGGAAAGAATTTTCTTAAATTTCTCCTGCCCGTTCCCTAAAAAAAGTCATCAAAGTCACCGCTTAACCTCCCCTACTTTTTTAAAACTTTACAAATCACTTTTAGCACCGGGTGCTGAAATACATCAGAAAACAGACAACCGTCAGTTGTTTGAGTATTCTATAGAACAACTGTCCCACTTTGGATTTACCTTAAAAAACATTTCACTCGACCTACATCACAGCGATTTCGAGGGCAATATAGTAACGGAATACGAGCAACGTTTTGCGTCTCAAGGTCTGCCAATTTACCGTTTAGAAGCTTATTTAAGCAAACACGAATAATAAAGGAAGTTAGAAATGTCTTACTATAACGACCACGCCAAATACGGCGATTTTATAGAAAGCTATACGCCAAAAAACGGTGGCTCACGAAAACCGCCAAAAAAGAAGAAACGTAAATTAAAACGTTGGGTAAAATCAGGGTTGCTGATTTTTAATATTATTTTAGGAATTACTATTGTTTGTGTAATCATTAACTCATTCCGACAAGACAAAACTCCTCCAACCGATTTAACCTCGATGCCATCAAGTAGTATTGATACCTATTCAACCGAAAGTATCACCGAGGTGGACACAACGCCTAAATTCACCGTAAAACGCCCAACTGCTGCCGATTACACTGTGACATTAGGTAAAGAAATCGAAAGTCCTTATGCCGTATTGATTGATACCTCTAATGACACGATTTTAGCACGACGTAATGCAGACCAGGTTATCTACCCTGCTTCAATGACCAAGGTTATGACATTACTTGTAGCGGCTGAAAACATTGATAACCTTGACGATACATTTGAAATGTCTTACGCCATTATCGACCCCTTATATAAAGAGGGCTTAACGCTTGGCGGTTTTGGTCACGGCGAAAAAGTAAAGTTGATAGATATGTTTTACGCAATGATATTGGAATCGGGTGCCGATGCCGCCGTCGGTCTTGCAACCTATGTTTCAGGCAGTGAACAAGAATTCGTAAAACTGATGAACCAAAAGTGCGATGAGTTAAATCTTAAGAATACGCACTTCACAAATGCCAGTGGTATGCACAACAAAGAAAACTATACCACCTGTATTGAAATGGCAATGATTATGCGTGCTGCAATTGAAAATGATTTTTGCCGTAAAATTCTTTCAACCGAATGGTACACTGTACCTGCAAACGAGTTCCATAAGGAACTTAAATATCATAGCGGTATGTTCGAAAAGATGTACGGCACCGAACCCAAGGTTGCTACTATAAATGGTGGTAAAACCGGATTTACAAGTCAATCTTTATTTTGCCTTGCAAGTTTTGGAAAAACTGATGACGGTCGTGAGATTATCTGCGTAACTGCTAAAGGCGACCGCAAATACTCCCCGATTTACGACGCAATAGAGCTTTATAGAGACTACACCCACCCAAATTAAAATTTGTCAGAATTATAAATAACCCCTCTTGACAAAACTGAAATAATAAAGTAAAATAATCACCGTTGACTGTATTGGTCTTCGGTGATTAATATTTTAATAATCATAATATCATTCCGAGGTGTCGCCCAGTTGGTAGGGCGCTAGTTTTGGGAACTAGATGCCGCAGGTTCGAGTCCTGTCACCTCGACCAAAAATGACCGTTTTTCGAGGCTTAAAACCTTCAAAAACGGTCATTTTTTCGTTATATTGCACAGTTTTTAGAAAAACACAAATTTTTGACCCTATATTTTTTGCTCAGTTGTGGTCAAAAAATTCTCTCTAAAACAAATCAAAAATCTGCAAAATTACACAAGAGAACACAGGTTCGACCGCCAACAGAATTTCCATAGGTTCGAGCAAATTTTAAGTCTAATTTTCAATAAAATCAGCCTAAAAACTCACATTCCACCATGTGATTTTTCTCGTTAGACAAGATACCACTAGTTCCAACTATATTGTTTTAAGCGACAAAACCCCTTGAAATCATTTGACTTCAAGGGATTTGTCATATCTTTTTACACTGCATCACAAACAATATTTCTTAACGATT
>JAZRQE010000028.1:0-7739 GCA_045649545.1 Acutalibacteraceae bacterium | reverse complement strand
TTGTGATATACTTGAAAAATGCTATATCAACAATGTTCGCGATTGGGGTACTGTTAAATCCCGCGTGCGTGACGGATTATCGCGTCACCTTTACGAGCAAACCGGACGCAGCCCAATGGTATTGCCGGTTATTCTTGAAGTTTGATTTTTAAAAGGAGGTTTAACCTCGGATGAAAAAGGTTTGGGGAGTAGGAAGAATATTTTTGCTTTTGTTGGCGTTTTTGTTGGCAGATGTTGCAGTTGTAATGTTTGCCGGCAAATATGCTTTACCTGTTGTATTAGGCGTTTTGGGTTTAGGCTTGGTTGCGGTTATTACTTCGCTTGCAGGACTTCACGCAAATATCGGCAAAATAATTTCTGGTGTTTCAAAGGGTATTTCTACAGCACAGTCAAAGGCTTTGACCGAATTGAGAATTCCTGTATTGATAACCACTGCATACGGTGAAATTGTTTGGTATAACCCGCAGTTTGAAAACGATATTCCCGAAGCATCGACTGCAGTCGGTAAAAATATTGAGCAGATTTTTGGTCGCGATTTTACTGATGGTATCAGCAGTAATACCCATGTGGAAATAACATTGGGTAATAAGATTTTTTCGGTTACCGACTCGGAAATTGAGGGTGATGGTACACCGCTTCATATCTATTATCTTTTTGATGTTACCGCTTTGCGTAAAATCGCCCACGAATACTCGGAGACAAGACCGGTTGTGGCACTTTTGGCAATTGATAATCTTGATGAGATTACCAAAAACGCCCGCGACAGTGAAATTGCTTCGTTCAGAGGCTCGGTTCAACAAAGAATCGAAAAGTGGTTTTCACATATTAACGGTGTTTGCCGAAAGTTGTCGGGCGACCGCTATATGTTAGTTTTGGAAGAACGCAGTTTCCAAAGTTTGAGCCAAGAGGGTTTTAATGTTCTTAGCAGTGTAAGAGAATTGAAATTTGGCGATAGTTCGGCAACTTTGTCTATAGGCATCGGTCAGGGCGGTAGTTCATTGGCTGAATGTGAGGAAATGGCAAAGCAGGCACTTGATATGGCTTTGGGACGCGGTGGTGACCAGGCAGTTGTCAAAATGCCGAATAATGAATATAAATTTTACGGCGGTGTTTCCGGAGCGTTGGAAAAGCACAATAAGGTTCGTGCCCGTATTATTTCCAACACCTTAAAAAGTCTAATTCTTTCGAGCAGTAATGTTGTTTTGATGGGTCACCGCTTTGCCGATTTGGACAGTTTGGGTTCTTGTATTGCTATGGCAAGTGCAGTGTCTAACTTGGGCCGTCAGCCTTACATAGTAATGGATACCGAAAAGACCATGGCAAAATCTTTGGTTGAACGTGCTGAGGCGTTAGGTGTTCAATGTAACATTATGTCAGGCAGTGAGGTTATGCCGGTTATTGACAAGCAGACACTGTTGATTATAACCGACGTTCATCGCCCCTCGTTTTTGGATAGTCCCGAGGTGTACGAGCATTGTAAAAACGTTGTTGTAATTGACCATCACCGTAAGGCAGTTGATTTTATTAACGATGCCGTTATTTTCTACCACGAAACGGCAGTTTCCTCTACCTGTGAAATGGTTACTGAAATGTTGCAGTATATGTGCCCCAAAGCGGTAGGTCAGTTTGAAGCAGAGGCTTTGCTTTCCGGTATTATGCTTGACAGCCGTAATTTCGTGCTTAATACCGGTGTTAGAACATTTGAAGCATCGGCATTTTTACGCAATCGCGGTGCTGACCCCGTAACCGTTAAAAAATTGTTTGCAGGTTCTATGGAAACCTATAAGCAGCGTGCAGAAATTGTCGGCTCGGCTGAAGTTTATGACAATGACTGTGCTATTGCAATCAATAATGATATAAGTGCTAACTCAAGGCTCGCATCGGCTCAGGCGGCGGATGAACTTTTGGGCATAAGCGGTATTTTAGGTTCATTTGTTATCAGCCGTTACGGAAGTGAGTTTAATATTTCCGCAAGGTCTTTGGGCAGTATGAATGTTCAGGTTATAATGGAACATTTGGGCGGCGGTGGTCACCGTACAATGGCAGCGTGTCAGTTGTCGGTTGACACGCTTGAGGCTGCTGTTGAAAACCTGAAAACTGCCATTGACACATATAAAAAAGAATTGAAAAAATAGTTTTTGAGTGCTTATAGATGCATTTAAAATATTAGAATATTTACGAAAGGTTTGATATAAATGAAGGTCATTTTAAATGCCGATGTTAAGGGTTTAGGTAAAAAGGGTGAGCTTGTAAATGCCTCTGACGGCTACGCAAGAAACTTTTTGTTCCCTAAAAATTTAGCGGTAGAGGCTAATGCAACCGCTATGAATGAGCTTAAAAACCGTGAGGCTTCTAAGGCTCATCATATTGCTGAGGAAAAGGCAGCAGCTACTGCTTCCAAAGAAAAAATTGATTCAAAAGAAATCGTAATCCACGCTAAAGCCGGCTCTAACGGTAAACTTTTCGGCGCGATTACTTCTAAAGAAATCGCCGCTGAAATCAACAAGGTTTTTGGCGTTGCGGTTGATAAGAAGAAAATTTCGGTTGCTGATATTAAGTCTTACGGTGAATTTACCGCCGAAGTCAAACTTTACAACGGTATCACCGCTAAAGTTACTGTATCGGTAAAAGAATAAGTATGCCTTTGAAATATATACAAGAAGGTGAAAAAAGTGGCAGAACATATTAACGACAGTCAGTTTGAGGGCACGGCGTTACCTTTTTCAAGTGAAGCCGAGCAGTCGGTTTTAGGTGCGATTATTGTTGACCCGCCAAGTCTTAACTTAGTTATGGACAAGTTAAAGCCGGACCATTTTTATGTGCCGCAAAACCGTCGAATTTATGAAACTCTTTGCAGTATGAGTACTGCAAATCAGGTTATTGACTATGTTACCTTGCTTGAGCGTTTAAAGAGCGATGGGCTTTTTGATGCAGCAGGCGGTAAGGCATATTTGGCTTCAATTGCACAGGGCGTGCCGACTTCGGCTAATATTACTACTTACGCTGAAATCGTTACCGAGCGGTATTATGTCCGTTCGCTTATGATGGCGGCTCGCGATATTATTGAGACGGCACAAAACGGTGCTACCGATGCAGATGTGCTGTTAGCAAGTGCTGAGCAGAAGATTTATGACATCCGTCAGGGTAAAGACGTTACCGGTTTAAGATTGCTTGATGATGTTATTAAAGGTGAAACCTTTGTAAGATTAGCCAAAATCAGTGACCCCGAAACAAGAAAGGACTATATCGGTATTCCTACCGGATTTTCCAAGCTTGACAAGGTAATTACGGGCTTAAATAAATCCGACCTTATTATTGTCGGTGCCCGTCCCGGTATGGGTAAAACTGCATTCGCGTTGAACGTTGCCCGCAATGTTGCGGTAGCTTCCGGCAAGACGGTTTGCTTCTTCTCGCTTGAAATGAGCCGTGACCAGCTAGCTCAACGTTTGTTGTCTAGCGAGGCTATGATTGAATCGGGTAAAATGCGTACAGGCGACCTTTCTCCTGACGAATGGACAAGACTTACCCAAGCAGGTCTTAATCTGTCTTCGGCAAAAATGTATATTGACGAAACTCCGGGTATTACGGTACCGGAAATGAAGGCTAAAATTCGCCGTATGAGAGAAAAGCCAGATTTGGTTATTATCGACTATTTGGGTCTTATCCGTTCGGCAAAACGCACCGAAAACCGTGTGCAAGAGGTTTCGGAAATCACCCGTAATTTGAAAATTATGGCTAAAGAAATGCAGATTCCGGTTATTGTTTGTGCACAGCTTTCTCGTGGTACTGAGGCAAAAGGTGGTTCGCACAGACCTGCATTGTCCGATTTGAGAGAATCAGGCTCTATCGAGCAGGATGCAGATATCGTACTGTTTATGTATCGTGATATTTATTATAAAAACGAAAAGACCGACCCCAATGTAGAAATTGACGAGCATAAGGCAGAATGTATCGTTGCCAAAAACCGTCACGGCGGATTGGAAACTGTGCCTTTGTATTGGGACGGTATGTATACACGTTTTTCAACTTTGGACGGTCAGGGTTAATGTTAAATTCGGTTAAAAACGCTATAAAAAGGTATAATATGATTAACGGTGAAACCGAAGTTACGGTCGCTTTGTCGGGCGGTGCCGATTCGGTTGCACTGCTTTTATGCCTTTTGGAATTGAAAGATGATTTAAGCATTAATATTAGTGCGGCTCACTTAAATCACTGTTTAAGAGGTGAGGAGTCCGACCGTGACGAGCAGTTTGTACGTGACCTTTGTAAACAGTTAAACGTTCCTTTAACTGTTGAGAAAGCCGATGTTAAAGGTCAAGCTATCGAAAGCCACGAAAGTATTGAACTTTGTGCAAGGCGGATAAGGTACTCGCTTTTAGAACGTTTAGCGGGCGGTCTTATCGCAACGGCACACACGGCAAACGATAATATTGAAACGGTTTTATTCAATTTATCACGTGGAACAGGTGTTTCCGGGCTTTGCGGTATCCCGCCGGTACGCGGGAATATAATCCGCCCGTTGATATTGGCAACGCGTGAGCAGGTTGAAGCCTACTGTGCAGAAAAGAACATTGGTTTTTGTGTTGATTCGACCAACAGTGACGAAAAATTCACAAGAAATTTCATTCGGCATTCAGTTGTGCCGAAATTGAATGAGGTTAATTCTGCCGTTGTCGAAAATGTTGCAAATATGAGTGACTCTTTGCGAAATGATGAGGACTTCTTATCGAAAACCGCAAAAGAGGTATTTGACAATATTTGTGACGGGAAAATGGCAGATACGACAAGTTTATGTAAACTTCATCCTGCTATTCGGTCAAGATGTATCGTATTGTTTTATAAAACAGTAATTGGCAAAACGCCCGAGCATAAGCACATTGAGGCAATTTGCGACCTGTTAAAATCAGGTGGCAAGTGTTCGGTGCAGAATGATTTTTCGGCAGTAGTTAAGGACGGAAAATTGAAATTTCTGCCGTCAAAATCGGTAGGTACAATTGAGAAAACAGAGATAAATGCACTTCCGTTTCACGGTTTCGGTTTGGAATTGACTGAAATTACAGAGGAAAGTTTAAAATCTCAACAAAAATTTAACAATTTGTTCTTAAATAATGCTATTGACTGTGATAAAATATGTGGCAAGTTGATACTTCGCGGCAGAGTTATTGGCGATGAAATAAAGCTTACTAAAAGAAATTGCACCAAGTCATTGAAAAAACTGTTTCAAGAGGCTAAAATAGAGGAAACATTGAGGGATTCTATTCCTGTTTTGGCTGACGATAACGGAATTGTTTTTGTGGCAGGGTTTGGCGTTGCCGAGCGGTGCTGTATAGATGAGAATTCTAAAAACATAATATTGGTAAAGGAAGTTTGATGAGCAATATGAATGATTGCATTGAACGTGTACTGTTCAGTGAAGAAAAAATTGCGGAAACAGTTAAGACGTTAGGTGAGCAGATTTCCAAAGACTACAACGGCAAAAAACTTTTGCTTGTTAGTGTTTTAAAAGGTTCGGCAGTATTTATGGCTGATTTGATGCGTAATATAACCATTCCTTGTGAAATTGATTTTATGGTAGTGTCGTCCTATGGTGCAGGCACTAAAACCAGCGGCAATGTTAAAATTGTAAAAGACCTTAATATTGATATTGCCGATTATGATTTGTTGATTGTTGAAGATATTCTCGATTCGGGAGTCACGCTTTCAACCTTGAAAAAAATGCTTGAGGGTAGAAAACCTGCAAGTATTAAAATATGTACATTCCTCGATAAACCCGAACGCCGAAAGGCAGATATTAAGGCGGATTATTGCGGTTTTGCCGTTCCTGACGAATTTATTGTCGGTTACGGTTTGGACTTTCAAGAAAAGTTCCGCAACCTGCCGTATGTTGGTGTGTTGAAGCGTGAATGTTACGAAAAGTAATCCGAAAGGGAGTTTGAAATGAATAAAGGATTAAAAATACTGCTCGGTATTTTGGTGCCGCTTATCTTAGTGGCTGCCGTTGCCGGTGTAGTGTACAGCTCGAACGCTGCTGACAAGACCGATTATTCGGCTGTGGTGCAGATGTTCTACAACAATGAGATTTCCGAGGCAGAGCTTGATATGTATGACGGCACCTTGGTGTATATCACCCGTGCCGACGGTAAAAAGCATACATTGACGGTTGTCAGCGAAGTTTTTTACAGCGACTTAAAGGAAATCATTTCTGAAAAAAATACCGACCAAGACCCTAATAACGATATTGTTATGAACTATGAGGCAGGCGGCGAAACCTCTTGGCTTATGAGCTTGCTGCCCACCATTATTATGGTTGGTCTTACTATATTTGCGTTTATGTTCATAATGCGTAGAATGAACGCATCTATGGGCGGCGATAAGACAATGTCGTTCGGTAAGGCACGCGTTAAAAAGGCTGAAGATGATAAGCGTAAAACAACCTTTGCCGATGTTGCCGGTGCTGATGAGGAAAAAGAGGAAATGACCGAGTTGGTTCAGTTCCTTAAAGACCCCAAAAAGTTTAACGAACTCGGTGCAAGAATACCCAAAGGCGTTTTGCTTGTGGGCCCTCCGGGAACAGGTAAAACCTTGCTCGCACGTGCAGTTGCAGGTGAAGCCGGTGTGCCGTTCTTCTCAATTTCGGGTTCCGATTTTGTTGAGATGTTTGTCGGTGTCGGTGCTTCCCGTGTAAGAGATTTGTTTGACCAGGCAAAGAAAAACTCACCCGCAATTATTTTCATTGATGAAATTGATGCTGTTGGACGTCAGAGAGGTGCAGGCCTTGGTGGCGGACACGACGAACGTGAGCAGACCTTGAATCAGTTGCTCGTTGAGATGGACGGTTTCGGTGCTAACGAGGGTGTTATCATCATCGCCGCTACTAACCGCCCCGATATTTTGGACAGAGCATTACTTCGTCCGGGACGTTTTGACCGTCAGATTATGGTTAATTACCCCGATGTTAAGGGTCGTGAGGAAATTCTTAAAGTTCACGCCCGCGGTAAGCCGTTAGGCCCTGATGTTAACCTTAAAACAATTGCACAGTCGACTTCCGGCTTTACCGGTGCTGACCTTGAAAACCTTTTGAATGAGGCGGCTTTGCTTGCTGCTCGTGCCGACCGCAAGGCTATTATTGAGGCTGACATCGAAGAGGCTACCATTAAGGTTATGATGGGTGCAGAGAAGAAGTCAAGAGTTATTAAGGAAAAGGATAAGATGATTACCTCTTACCATGAGGCAGGTCACGCTGTTGTTTCTTACTTCCTTACAACTCAAGACCCCGTGCATCAGATTTCAATTATCCCCCGTGGTATGGCGGCAGGCTTTACTATGTATTTGCCCGACCAGGATAACGGTCATATCACCAAAACCAAAATGGAAGAGGATATTTGCTCGTTGCTTGGTGGACGTGCTGCTGAAGAGTTGACACAGGACGATATTTGCACCGGTGCTTCGAATGATATTGAGCGTGCTACCGAATTGGCACACAATATGGTTACCAAATTCGGTATGAGTGCTAAAGTCGGTCTTGTAAAATTAGGCACAGGTAATAATGAGGTGTTCTTGGGACGTGACTTCTCGTCTACACCCAACTATTCCGAAAATATGGCTGCGGTTATTGATACCGAAGTGCGTGAAATTATTATGGCTCAATATTCTAAAGCAAAGGATATTTTGAGTGCTAATATGAATAAGGTGCATAAGGTTGCACAGAAACTTTTTGTTGAAGAAAAGGTTAGCGGTGA
>JAZRQE010000027.1:0-6531 GCA_045649545.1 Acutalibacteraceae bacterium | reverse complement strand
GGGCAGAGCTTTTGGGTTTGATTATTCCTTATCCTCAGAAGCAGCGTATTCCGATTCGATCTCGGGATCGTAGGAGCGAATGGGGGCAACGTCCTTCTTCTTGACCTTTCTGTCGATATAGTTGTTAGTGATCTTAACAACCAGAGGAATCATAAAGAGTACGCCTATCAAGTTGGGGATCATCATCAGACCGTTGAAGGTATCCGAAATATCCCAAGCCAACGAAGAGGTAAGCACAGCACCGAAGATAACGGTGATAACATGGATAATTCTGAAAACAAAGGGTGTCTTTGCACCGAAGAGGTACTCCCAAGCCTTTGAGCCGTAATGGGACCAACCAAGAACGGTTGTAAATGCAAAGAGGAACATTGCGATAGCGATAAACTTCTGACCGATATTACCCCAAGAGAATACAGTATTAAATGCACCGCCAACCAAGGTTGCATCGGTAAAGCCTTCAGCAATAGCACCTGTTTTTGCATTGAATACGCCACCGTTAAGACCACCGGAGGTGAGTACAACTAAAGCAGTCATTGTGCAAACTACCATAGTATCTGCGAATACTTCGAAGATACCCCACATACCCTGTTTAACGGGTTCCTTAACGTTAGAGTTTGAGTGAACCATAACCGAAGAGCCCAAGCCTGCCTCGTTAGAGAAAACGCCACGCTTAAAGCCCTGCTGTGCGGCAAGCATAATAGCACTACCCAAAGTACCGCCAACAAAAGACTCCGGCTTAAATGCGTTAACAAAAATTGCCTTGAATGCCGGAATAATAGCCGCATAGTTTACACAGATAATAGCAATACTACCCAACACAAAAAGTACAACCATAAAAGGAACAACCTTTTCGGCAACGTTGGCAATTCTCTTTAATCCGCCCAAGGTAATAAGTGCGGTAAGAGCCATAATTACAACACCCAAAATAATGTTATAAAGCGAAACACCGCCAAAAACCTCAATAGAAGAAATAGCCTTAACATCAAATGCGGCGGCAACGTTAGCAACAATTTTGTTTACCTGACCCATACTACCGATACCGAAAGAAGCCAGCATTGTAAAGATACAGAAAAGAGCTGCAAGAATCTTACCAACTTTTTTAAAGCTCACCTCTGTGTGATGGTCCTTATATTTGTATCCACCAAGACCGTCACTAAGATAGTACATGGCACCGCCGGACCATTCGCCCTTTTCATTTCTGCGGCGGAAGTAAAGACCTAAAACGTTTTCGGAATAGTTGGTCATCATACCCAAGAAAGCGGCAACCCACATCCAGAAAACAGCACCTGCACCGCCAACGCAAATAGCAGCAGCAACACCGGCGATGTTACCGGTACCTACTGTTGCCGCAAGGGCAGTACACAAAGCCTGGAACGGAGATACCGAACCTTTGTCCTTACTATGACGGATAACATCTTTTTTGAAAAGACTACCGATGGTGTTTCTCCACCAATGCTTCAAATGAGAAATTTGGAACACTTTGGTGAAAACGGTAGCAAGTACACCCGTACCAAGCAGGAGAATAAGACCTGTCCAGCCCCAAACTACGCCATTGACACTGTTGTTGATTTCAGTGATTTTGTCTAAAATCTGTTGCATAATAGCACCCTCCTAAAATTAAAAAAGCCGCTTTATAAAAGCGACTCCAAAGAAAATAAAAGACGTATTTTGAAAGAAAAATTCAAAACTCTATCCTTTTGCCTGAGAGATTCGGAAGTGAAACTTCCTTGCACCTTCGGCACCCGTTTTACGAGATTCTCCAGAGTCCCCTCTGATACCGGTCACACTGTTTCCGGCACTTCATTGGGCTTTATTGCAAAGAGTATAGCACACTATTTTTGCTTTTTCAACAAAAATTTCAAAAAATTGACAAAAATCCTTATATTTTGGCGGTTTGCACAAAATCATTAAATTTTTTACAGCCTTTTAAAACCAACGCGTCAAAACAAATCGAAAATAAAAACAACCCCCAACAATTGGAGGTTGTTTTACAACACAAAATCAGTTAGTCAAATAATACTTAACCAAAATCTGCAATAATGTATCACGGTCAATTCTTCTAATAAGATTACGTGCGTTATTATGCGTGGTGATATAGGTCGGGTCCTCCGACAAAATATATCCCACAAGTTGGTTTACGGGGTTATAACCCTTTTCCTTTAATGCGTTATAAACCACAAGCATTATTCTTCTGACTTCCATCTCACTCTCGTTACCGAGGCTGAAAGTAATTGTGCTTTGATTGTTACCGTTCATAATATGCACCTCTCTTATAACTATATTCTACAACAATATTAACCGTTTTACAAGAAAAATTTTTCAAACAGAAAAAGTTTACATATTCTCAAGTCTTGCAAAGTTAGCCATAAGCTTTTTTGTGCCCTTTTCGTCAAAAGCAATTTCCAACAATGTGTCATTACCCATCGGCTTTACCGAAATAACCATACCACAGCCGAAAGCCTTGTGCTTAACCCTTTGCCCTACGGTATATGCACTCGTGTTAGCAGGCTTTGAAGCCGTTGAGGTTTTATGATTTTGTAATAGAGTTCCGCCTCTTGTCTGACCGAAAGCACTTTTAGTACCGCCGGTCTTTGCAACAGGACGCGGACTGAAGAAACCGTCATCATACCTCGGCTGACTGTGAGACCTTGAACCGAAACCGTAGGTTGTAGTCTCTTTGCCGCTTGAATACCGATAGTCCGCACTGCCCATACCAAAAGCCGACATACCACTGCGAACACTTTTAATATTGCACAAATCTTTAGGTACTTCTTCTAAAAAGCGTGACGGCATATTCCTGCTCGTTTGACCGAACAGCATACGGGTATACGCATTGGAAATATGTAATTTTTTCTTGGCACGGGTAATGGCAACATAAGCCAAACGGCGTTCTTCCTCAATATCCTCGGGTGTGCCGTAAATTGACTGGTTGCCGGGGAATATACCCTCTTCCCAACCAACCAAATAAACATTCTCGAACTCAAGACCTTTTGCCGAGTGTACCGTCATCAAAACAACCGCGTCAGCCTCGGAATCAAACTGGTCAATATCGCTGATAAGGGCTACTTCCTCCAAAAATCCCGAAAGACTCGGGTTTTCGGTTTCCTTTTCATACTGAGCAATTGAAGACGCCAATTCTTTGACGTTTTCCAATCGCTCGGCACCCTCTTTACCCTCGGCAATAAGCATTAAGGTATAACCCGATTTATCAAGCATTTCCTCAAACAACTGAACCAATGTTACACCTTCAGTTGCACCGAACTCGGTCAAGGACTCAATCATATTACAAAACTCACTGAGTTTTTTGGCACTGCGTTGTAAGGGCGGAAAATCCTCCGCAGTTTTGAAAACTTCAAACAAACTTAAGCCTGTTTGGTCAGAAATTTCAACCGCACGTCCAATAGTTGTATCACCCAAACCGCGTTTAGGCTCGTTAATAATTCTTTGCAATCTCACACGGTCGCCATGGTTAGCAATAACGTTCAAATAAGCAATAACATCACGTATTTCCTTACGGTCGTAGAACCTGTGACCGCCCACAACTCTATAAGGCACGCCCGAACGGGCAAGCACATTTTCAATAGCGTTAGACTGTGCATTCATACGGTAAAGCACAGCGTTGTCAGAATATCTGCCACCTGATGCTACGTTATTAAGTATAGTATCCACAACGCGTGAAGCCTCACCCTGCTCATCAGGGGCAGTGTAAACCTCGATTTTGTCACCGCCAGCGGCACTTGTCCAAAGATTTTTACCTTTTCTTGCTTTATTGTTGGCAATAACCGCATTAGCGGCATCAAGAATAACCGAGGTTGAACGGTAATTTTGCTCAAGACGTATTACCTTTGCCTCGGGATATGTATCCTCGAAGCTCAAGATGTTTTCAATTGTCGCACCTCTGAAGCGGTAAATACTCTGGTCGTCATCACCAACAACACAGATATTACGGCTCTTTTCGGCAAGCAGGCTGACCAACTCATACTGTGCGTGGTTGGTATCCTGATACTCGTCAACCATTATGTACTTGAACCGACGCTGATAAAAATCCAACGCCTGACGGTTTTCCTTTAACATTTTCACGGTATTGACAATCATATCGTCAAAATCCATTGCGTCGGCATCTTTTAGTGCCTTTTGATAAGCCGCATAAGCCTTTCCGATTTTTGAAAGACGAACATCAGTTGAGTTGATTTCCATAAACTCATCAGGGTCAATCAACTTATCTTTAGCACTGCTTATAGCGTTAAGTGCCGATTTAATCGGTATCATTTTTTCGTCAATATTAAGGCTTTTGTAAACCTCTTTCATTACTCTTTTTTGGTCGTCGGTATCATAAATAGTAAAGTGGGAAGAATAACCGATTGAATCACCGAAACGTCGGAGCATTCTACCGCAAATCGAGTGGAAAGTGCCTGCCCAAATGTCAAGACCCTCATCACCCAACATTAGTGCAATTCTTTCTTTTAATTCACCTGCCGCCTTGTTGGTAAAAGTAATGGCTAAAATCTCCCAAGGAGACGCCGCATCAACCGAAAAAATACCGCCGTTTTCGATTTCGCCGTTTTCGGCGGCGGCTTTGGCAGCTAACATATTAACCTCATTAATAAAGGGCGGCACAAATTGGGAATTATAAGCATCGCCGAATTTCACCAACGATGCAATTCTGTTTACAAGCACTGTGGTTTTTCCACTACCTGCACCGGCTAAAATCAGCACCGGACCTGAAGCCGTAGTTACGCCCTCAAACTGCTTATCATTCATACGGCCAAAGTATTTTTTTATAACCTCACGCCGTAAATTTAAAAATTGTTTATTTAAATCAGACATACTGTTCTCCGAATTAGAATTTAGTATTCTCAATTATACCCTAATATACGACTCTTTTCAACTGTAATTTGGTTTATTTTTTGAAAATCAATTTACCAAAATGTCCTCAGTTTACACACACTAAATCAAAATATGCTATTATTTTGTCGAAAATTATCCATATATTGATAATATGTTTGACAAATTGCACAGTGTTGTGTATAATGTTACATAGAGTATTTTTTGATTCCCCAAAAAATATTATCTTTAAATGTTTTACCATTTTTGGTACATAGATTTAAGGGAATAATATTTTAGCATTAAAAAATGTTGGGAGTGCATCCTGTTTGGAAAAAATAATCGTAAACGGAGGAAATAGGCTTGAAGGCACGGTTGCCGTCAGCGGTGCTAAAAATGCTGCTGTTGCAATCATTCCTGCTGTGCTTTTATGTGACGGCGTTTGCCGTATTGAAAACGTACCTGCCATTTCCGATGTTAATGTTATTATTAAAATTTTATATGAGCTGGGTGCTTACGTTAAGGTTATCGACAATACCACTGTCGAAATTGACCCCACTCACATAAATTCACATATTTTATCGGCTTCTATGTCTTCAAAAATGCGTGCCAGCAGTTACTTTATAGGTGCAATGCTCGGCCGCTTTAGAAAGGCAAAGGTTGCCCCTCCGGGCGGTTGCGATTTTGGAGTAAGACCGATTGACCAACACATAAAAGGCTTTGAGGCTTTAGGTGCTACCGTCACGATTGACGGCGGTATGGTTCACGCTTATGCTACCGAACTGATTGGCAGTTCTATCTATCTTGACAAAGTTTCGGTCGGCGCAACGGTTAACATAATGTTGGCAGCCGTTAAGGCTCGCGGTTTAACCATTATCGAAAACGCCGCAAGAGAACCGCATATTGTTGACCTTGCCAACTTCTTGAACTCTATGGGTGCCAATATTATGGGTGCCGGTACCGATGTTATTAAAATCCGCGGTGTCAGTTCGCTTCACGGCACAACCTACAGTGTAATACCAGACCAGATTGAGGCAGGTACTTATATGATTGCCGCCGCAATTACAGGCGGTGACTTGACAATTACAAACGTTATCCCAAAACACTTGGAGTCGATTTCGGCAAAATTAATCGAAGCCGGTGCAGAGGTTTTAGAGTATGACGAGGCTGTACGTGTTATTATGAACCGCCGCCCTAAAACCTGCAACGTTTTGACTATGCCTCACCCCGGTTTCCCTACCGATATGCAACCGCAAATGACCACGCTGTTAGCATTGAGTGACGGAGTAAGTGTTATGACCGAGGGTGTGTGGGATAACCGCTTTAAGTATGTTGACCAGTTGACACTTATGGGTGCCAAAATCAAGGTTGACGGTAAAGTTGCAATTATCAACGGCGTTGAAAGTCTTAGCGCCGCACCCGTTAAGGCAACCGACCTCAGAGCCGGTGCCGCAATGGTTTTGGCAGGACTTGCCGCAAACGGAAAAACCGAAATTGAAAATGTTGAGTTTATCGACCGCGGTTATGACAATATAGTTGAAAAACTGTCCGCCGTCGGTGCCGATATTCACAGAGTGACCTATATCGACCCGCTTGCAAGCCGTTCAGCAGTTTGATTAAATTCAAAAGCACTGTTGCCTATGCTACCGCATAGGCAACTTTTATTAAATTGCATTCGAGGTGTATTATGTTCAAAATTATGTTCGT
>JAZRQE010000026.1:0-12542 GCA_045649545.1 Acutalibacteraceae bacterium | reverse complement strand
AGGCAAATAAAAAATGCCCCTTTAGGGGCAGCCGGTGAAAGAGTTGCGGTTGGCAAACCTTTCGACGAGCCTATAGGCTCGGCCGGTCTTATGCCCTAAGGGGGCAGTGCATACTACCGGCACGGCCGGTAGTTATGATTTGTTTTATTATTATTTCGCACAAATATGCATAAAAATTCATAAATATTCATAAATTTTGCATAATTATTAAATTTTATGCAAAAATCTTGAAAAAAGACTTGATTTTTGCTGACAGAAGTGTATAATGTATGCATTGAATAAATTTTTCGGAGGAACTACTAATGAAAAAGGAAATTAAAAAGGTTGTTCTTGCCTATTCGGGCGGACTTGATACTTCTATCATTATTCCTTGGTTAAAGGAAAATTACAATAACTGTGAGGTTGTTGCCGTTTCGGGTGACGTTGGTCAGGGTACTGAACTTGACGGACTTGAGGAAAAGGCAATTAAGACCGGTGCTTCTAAGCTTTATGTTTTAGACCTTAAAAAGGAATATGTTGAGGATTACATTTGGCCTTGCCTTAAAGCAGGTGCTGATTATGAAAGTTATTTACTTGGCACTTCGCACGCACGTCCTTGCATTGCAAAGGCTTTGGCCCAGATTGCAATCAAGGAAAATGCCGACGCTATCTGCCATGGTTGTACCGGTAAGGGTAACGACCAGGTTCGTTTTGAGCTTACATTAAAGGCTTTCGCTCCCGATATGGAGATTATTGCTCCTTGGAGAATTTGGGACATTAAGTCACGTGAGGAAGAAATCGAGTATGCCGAGGCACATAATATCCCTCTTAAAATCAACCGTGAGACCAACTATTCTAAAGATAAAAACGTATGGCACTTATCTCACGAGGGTATGGATTTGGAAGACCCTGCAAATGAGCCTTTGTATAACAAGGAAGGCTTCCTTGAAATGGGTGTTTCACCCGAGCAGGCTCCCGAAACCCCTACCTATGTAACTATTCACTTTGAAAAGGGTGTTCCGACTTCGGTTGACGGCGTCGAGATGGACGGACTCAAAATAGTTGAGACCTTGAACGAAATCGGCGGTAAGAACGGTATCGGTTTATTGGATATTGTTGAAAACAGACTTGTCGGTATGAAGAGCCGCGGTGTTTACGAAACTCCCGGCGGCGCTATCCTTTACAAGGCACACGAAATTCTTGAAACTATTACTCTTGACAGAGATACTTCTCATTATAAGAAGTTGGTTGCTCAAAAGTTCGGTGAGTTGGTTTACTTCGGTCAGTGGTTTACTCCGTTAAGAGAGTCACTTTCGGCTTTTGTTGACAAGACTCAGGAGAATGTTACCGGTGATGTTAAGTTGAAACTTTACAAAGGTAATATCATCAATGCCGGTGTTACCTCGCCGTATTCACTTTATGATGATGAAATTGCTTCGTTCGGTGATGACGAGGGTGCTTATGACCAGAAGGATTCCGCAGGCTTTATAAATTTGTTCGGACTTCCCATTAAGGTTCAGGCAAAACTCAATAAAAAGTTAGGTAAATAATTATTAATGTTTTCACAACGCAGTGGGATATTCCCACTGCGCTTTGTGGCATTTAAGAAACTTTTAAGGTGAAATTTTATGAAACTTTGGACAGGCCGTTTTAAAAAGGAATTAGACCCCCGTACTAACGATTTCAACCGTTCTTTACCGTTTGACAGCCGCATGTACCGTCAGGACATTATGGGCTCAATTGCTCACGCCCAGATGCTTGGTGAGTGCGGAATTATAACTAAAGAAGATTCTTTAAAAATTGTAGAGGGTTTAAAGGGTATTTTAGCTGATATTGAAAGCGGTAAACTGCAGTTTGACGATGTATCTGAAGATATTCACACCTTTACAGAGGGTGAGTTGACCCGCCGTATCGGTGACGCAGGTAAGCGTTTGCATACTGCTCGCAGCCGTAACGACCAGGTTGCTTTGGATATTCGTTTGTATTTGCGTGATGAGTGCGATACTCTTGTTGAAATGTTAAAAGAGTTTGTCGGAGTTATCGCCGAAAAGGCTGGGGAGTATTCTGAAACCGTTATGCCGGGCTATACACATTTGCAGCGTGCTCAACCGATTGTTTTCGGACATCAGTTGTTGGCTTATGCTGAAATGGCAATGCGTGATATTGACAGAATCAAAGACTGCAAAAAGAGAATGAACGTGTCACCTTTGGGCTCGTGTGCATTAGCAGGTACAACCTATCCTTTGAATAGGGAACTGGTTGCTCAAAAACTTAATATGTCAGGCGTTACCAGAAACAGCCTTGACGGTGTTTCCGACCGTGACTTTGTGCTTGAATTAGCATCTGCGTTGTCAATTATTATGGTGCATTTAAGCCGTTTTGCCGAAGAGGTTATTCTTTGGTGTTCGGGCGAGTTTAAATTTATTGAACTTGACGATGCATTTTCGACCGGCTCGTCCATTATGCCGCAGAAAAAGAACCCAGATATTGCCGAGTTGGTTCGCGGAAAATCGGGACGCGTTTTCGGTGACAATATGGCATTGCTTACTGCTATGAAGGGTATTCCGCTTGCATATAACAAGGATATGCAGGAGGACAAGGAAGCAATTTTTGATGCGGTTGATACCGTCGAGAAGTGTTTGTCTGCATTTACGCCAATGCTTGACACTATGAAAGTTAACGCCGCCAATATGAGAAAGGCTGCGTCGTTCGGCTTTATCAATGCTACCGACTGTGCCGATTGGTTGGTAGGTGAGGGCTTGCCGTTCCGTGATGCTTACAAAGCAACGGGTGAACTCGTAGCAAGATGTATTGAACTTAATACTTCGCTTGAGGATTTGCCTTTAGAGGAGTACAAAAAGGTTTGCGATAAGTTTAACGATGAGGTTTTCAAGGCGATTGACCTTGAAAAATGCGTTAACGGCCGTACCGTTTACGGTGGTCCTGCACCGAGTGAGGTAAAACGCCAAGCAGCAGAACTCAAATCAAGAATTTCCGAGATTTAAAAGTTTATAAGTTTCAAAGTAGTCTCTGTCATCAAAAAATGACAGAGACTTTTTATATTGTTTACAATTTTTCATTTGTTTACAAAATGTTGTTGAAAAGGCATAATATTTTTAGTATAATGCACTTGTATACTATCCTGGAGGTTTATTCTAATGAAGCAACGTTTGAAAAGATTATTTACTCGATTAATGAGTGTTGCGTTGGCAATTACTTTGATGTATACGTTGTGCGGCAACTGTTTTGCAATCAGTTCATCAGCAACGTCATTTGTTTCAGATTATTCCTGCGATTTTGAGGGAAATTATACTTCGGTAGCTAATTCCAAACTTTGCACCGACAGTACAATAAAAACTGTGGACGGCAAGGGCGTTCTGGAACAGCTTATTAAGGATAATTCAGAAAATGCCAGATTTATTATACATAATTCCAACAGCAGTGACCTTGTTTTAAAGGACGGTAATACCTACGCTGTTACGATTAAGTACAGAATTGTGCAGGTTGCTGGCAAGCAAAATGACCGTCAGGCAACAATTTTGAACTTGGCAAGAATTGACGGCAACACGGGCGAGACGGTTAAAATCAAGTCATTTACCAATGCCTCATATTATCCGGGCGACAGCACCGGCTGGGTGACTTCAACTGCTGTTTTTAAGGCAAGTATGACCGGCAGTGAAAATTACAATAAATTAGTTGTTAATGTTGTTTCACCCACCTGTCCTTCGAAGGACATCGGCTCAAATGCTGACAGAACCGTTATTCAGTTTGATGAAATTTCGGTTAGTGAGTGTAATGCCACAACTAACGGTATTGAGTTTGTTTCCAACGGCGGAGAGTTTTGCGAACCTTTAATGGCACAGTCAGGGGAAGCCGTTACTTTACCCACTCCAAAACGTGACCTTTATGAGTTCAAGGGATGGTACAGCGATATTGCGTTGACTAAAAAGTTTGCCGCTTCTACAATGCCATCAAACCAAATTACAAAACTTTATGCAAAGTGGACACCTGTTGATGAAGCAACCGTTATTGTTTTTAACGCAAATGGCGGTCAAAATGTTGATATGTTGGTGGGAAGGGCAGGCGACCCCGTAACTCTTCCCAGAGTTGAAAAGAACGGATACCATTTTAGCGGCTGGTATACTAAAGATTTGAAGACACCCAAGAACGTAACTGTTTTCCCCGAAAAAAGTATGACGGTTTATGCCAAATGGGATGTAATTCCCTCGGTGTACGATTTTGAAGACTTTACACTTGGAGCATTGTCCGGAGGCGACACGCGTTATTGTAATGATGAGGTAACTATTGAAAAAGACGAGTCACTCGAAGGAAATCAATATTTATACTTCAAGAATGTCGGAAGAAATTCATTGAGATTTAATTCGCCCAATAACGGAATGTGTTTCATTAAGTCCGGTGAATATACCGTGACATTTAAATATAAATTTGCCACTTCAACAGAAAAGCTTGAACTCGGTATTAACCGCTTTTCGACTGATTCGATAGGCGGTCCTGAATATAAAAGCGTTGGTGCCGATATATCTAACAACATCTATGTTCATGATTCGTCGGCCAAGGCTGACAAAAACGGCTGGTATACCGGCAAGTTTGAGTTTTCCGTAGACGATGTTTCTGACGGTAAAAACACACTTGCTATTCGTAACGGTGCCACCGGTCGTGCCGATGTATCGTCACCGGTATATATTGACGATGTTGTTATTCGCCGTAAAGGTGTTACTTACAAAAATATATTAGGCTATGATTCGCAGGGAGGAACTTTCTGCGAGACAGACTATGTTAAAATCGGCGATGTTGTTACACTTCCCAAACCTACAAAGGAAGGCTACCGTTTTATAGGTTGGTCGTATGACAAGGAAGGTTTGCAGCAAATTGAAAGTGAAACCATTACTGTAGAGTCGCCCTATACCTTGCTTTATGCTGATTGGTATAAAATCCCTGAACCGGGTGATACCCAAACACCTGATACAACGCCCGAGCCGGAACCAGATGTTGATGATAATCAGCAGGCTCAAATTCCAAAGGGAAATTTCTTCTCGGAAAATAAAGTGTTGATTTTAGTCGGTTCATCGGCATTAATTTTGATTCTTGTTGCGGTAGTATTGACTGCCGTTACGTTAGCGAAAAAGAAACAAAACAAACAAGAAGTTAAAAAAGAAACTGAAGAATAAAAATCAACCCTCCGTCAATTTTTGACGGAGGGATTACTTTTATTCAACGGTGCAACCGGTAAAATACCATTTAATAATGTCTTCGTAAGTACTGCCTTGCAGTGCCATATACTGTGCTCCGTATTGGCTCATTCCAACGCCGTGACCGTAGCCTCTGACGGAGAATTTAAAATTGTCATCGGTTATGGATACGTCGAAATTTGTGCTTCGAAGTTTTAGTGCCGAGCGTACTGCCGAGCCTTTTAATTCGGTGCCGCAAAGTTTGAGTGATAAAATATATCCCGAAGTTGAACGATTTATATTGGTAATCCATTTACCGGGTTCGCCTTTAAAATCAATTTCAAGGTCTTTGAATGCCGTTTTAAAATCTTCCTTTGATACAATAACTTCACTTAAATATCCCGAACTTAAAACATCACCTGCGCTTTCTACCGGCATTAAGTAAGGATAACTGCCACCCCAAAGTAGTTCGGCAGATTCGGTTTTACCGCCCGATATACTGTGACAGCAGGCAAGGATTGGCTTGCCGTTGTATATAATTTTTTTGCCTTCAACCGCATTTACGGCAGAAGATATCTTGTCCGTGTATTTTTGATAGTTGTCACCGAACCGTTCCTTGGCTTCACTGACCGATAAAAATGCTTGGTCTTTTGCACTTGTGTCGGTAACGTCATAGGTTTCATTTTTTCTTAAATTCTTTTTGTAGAGGGCGTAGGTGTAGGCAACAACGGCTTGGGCTTTTAAGGCTTCTAAGTCATACTCAGCCGCCATTTCTGCCGAAACAACCCCGATAACGTATTCTTTTACGGTCATTTCAATTACCTTGTCCTCTTTGACGTCAAGCACCCGCAAGGTTTCCGGCTGTTTGCCGTCGGTAGAGGGTTGCGTAGGTGAAGACGGGGTGGGTGACGGCAAAACGGTCTTGTTCATTGATATTAACGGGAAAAGTACCATTGCTATAAAGATGATGATAATTGATGTTATGTATATCCCTTTCATATCTTGTCCTTTCTTTAAAACAAAATTATTAACTTATCGTTAAATTGATTGACAAACTTGTGCTTTTGGAATAAAATCATTATGTTATGAATTGTTTTAAATATATGCAAAGTTTTTTCGCATAATTACTGTAGTCGGTTATTGGAGAGTGTAAAATGAAACTGAAATATACCACCAAGCTGTTTATTGTGGTGAACATAATAGCGGTTTTGTTCAGAACGGTGCAGATATGTGTTTTGACCGAAAGCGGCACTGACTTTTTAAAAGAAAGCATGTTGGTAATTAATATTATCGGAACGTGTATTTCGGTTGGGGCATATATTCTTCTGTTTTTTGTTGCACTAAAGGATGTACGTCAGCCGGAAAAGATAAGTTGTGACGGTATTCCGTCAATAGTGGTCTTAGGTCTTACAGGCAGTTTGTATATCGTAGGTTGTGTGTTGTCGTTTGTGTTTAAACCTGACGGTTGGGGGTTGACTGCGATAATGTCACTTCTTTGTGTCGTAGCAACCATATCGTTTATGGGTTCGGCATATAATAAAAAGGCATTGTCAAAGGTTTGGGTATTGGCGTTTATTGCATATTGGTTGGTAGAGTTTGTTGAGGCGTATCTTTTCTATACCGAGCGTCCGTTACGCGTGCGTACTGTTTATGAAACCGCAGCTCTGTGCTTTGTCATTGCGTTTTTAATCGTATTCGGCAAAGCAGTAAGCGGTGTGAAGCTAAAAGAAAATTTAAGATTGTTATATCCGTTGGGTCTTATTGCCAGTTCGCTTTGTATTGTGTCTTTCGTACCTGAAGCAATTGCCGGTATAATCGGCTTCGGTCAAAAGGTGACCGAATCGGCGGTTATGCCCGAGGCTCTGGTTGCGGCGGCGGTGTTTACGGGATTTTTCACAGTTAATACTTTTAAAAAATCTAATACCATTCATCCTAAGGTTAAACAGCGTCTTGAAATGTATAATGCAATAAAACAGTCAGCATCCGAAGATGCTGACTGCGAAAATGAAGCTGTTGAAACCGATGTTACCGAGTAATATATAGTAAAAATAGTATTAAAAATAATTTCCTTGACATAAGTGGTTTTAGTTATTATAATGATTATAGAATGTCGAAACGCCCCAAAGCGTTTCGACAAGCCGATTATATCGGCTTTTGCCAATTCAAATAATAAAAATTTGAATTGGCTGGATATTCATTGCAACGGTTAAAGTCAAAATTTCAAAGAAATTTGTGACCAAATCTAGGATTTGGTGTCGAAATAGTGCTTTTACACACTATTTCGACTTTCTATAACCGTTATAATAAGGTGTATATTAAATTGGTTTAGTGTGCAAAATTGCGTGCTAAACCATTTATTTGAAAGGTGAGAACTATAATGAAGGCTGTACTTTTAACTTCAGAAGGTCTTAAAACATTACAGGATGAGCTTGAGAATCTTAAGACGGTTACCCGTAACGAAATTGCCGAGAAAATTAAGATTGCGCGCGGTTTTGGTGACCTTTCCGAAAACAGCGAATATGATGAGGCTAAAAACGAGCAGGCTAAAATCGAAGCCCGTATTGTTGAACTTGAGGCTATGCTTAAAAACGCTCAGGTTATTGATGATATGGATATTGCCGAGGGTACTGTTACTATCGGCTGTACCGTTAAGCTTTACGATGAAGAGTTTGATGAGGAAATCGTTTATACTATCGTAGGCTCGGCAGAATCTGACCCGTTGGAGTTTAAAATTTCCGATGAGTCGCCTATTGGCTCTGCTTTAATCGGTCATGTAGCAGGTGATGAAGTTACCGTTGCTTGCGATGCCGGTCATTTAAAGTTTAAAATTATCGAGGTTTCAAGATAACCTTTTTCACAAAGGAATGAAAAAATAATGGAAAACAATAATGTGCCTGTTCAGCAGGACTTAAATGAAATTTTGCGTGTCCGCCGTGAAAAGTTAGCCGAATTGCAGGCTAACGGACGTGACCCGTTCGTCATTACAAAATATGATGCAACCAATCATAGTATGGAAATCAAAAACGATTTCGACAACTTTGAGGGTAAAACCGTTTCGGTTGCAGGACGTATGATGTCCAAGCGTATTATGGGTAAGGCAAGCTTTTGCAACGTGCAGGATATCCAGGGTACAATTCAGGCTTATGTTGCTCGTGATATTATCGGCGAAGACCCGTATAAAGATTTCAAGAAAATGGATATCGGCGATATTGTCGGTATTAAGGGTGAGGTTTTCAAAACCAAAACCGGTGAAATCAGTATTCACGCTACCGAGGTTACTTTGCTTTCAAAGAGCTTGCAGGTGTTACCTGAAAAGTTCCACGGTTTGACCAATACCGATATGCGTTACCGTCAACGTTATGTTGATTTGATTATGAATCAGGATGTTAAGGATACCTTTATTAAGCGTACTAAAATCATCCGCTCAATCCGTAATTATCTCGATAACCTCGGATTTTTAGAGGTTGAAACTCCGATGTTGGTTTCTAATGCAGGCGGTGCTGCCGCCCGTCCGTTTGAGACTCATTTTAACGCACTTGACGAGGATGTTAAGTTGCGTATTTCGCTTGAGCTTTACTTAAAGCGTCTGATTGTCGGCGGTCTTGAAAGAGTTTATGAAATCGGACGTGTTTTCCGTAATGAGGGACTTGACACCCGCCATAACCCCGAGTTTACTTTGATGGAGCTTTATCAGGCTTATACCGATTACCACGGTATGATGGATTTGACCGAAAATCTTTTCCGTCACTTGGCTAATGAGGTTTGCGGTACCGAGACCATTCCTTACGGCGAACATATGATTGACTTTTCGAAACCTTTCGAGCGTATTACCATGCTTGATGCTGTTAAGAAGTATGCAGGGGTTGATTTCTCGGAAATCAAGACTGACGAAGAGGCTAAAGCATTGGCTGACAGCAAGGATGTTCATTATGAGGACCGCCATACAAAGGGCGATATTCTCAATTTGTTCTTTGAGGAGTTTGTTGAGCATAATCTTATTCAACCTACCTTTGTTATGGACCATCCGGTTGAGATTTCTCCGCTTACTAAACGTAAGCCCGAAAACCCCGATTATGTTGAGCGTTTTGAGTTGTTCTGTAACGGTTGGGAAATGTGTAACGCTTATTCCGAGTTGAATGACCCGATTGACCAGCGTCACCGCTTTGAGGAGCAGGAAAAAATGTTCGCAGCAGGTGATGAGGAAGCCAACCACACTGACGAGGACTTCCTTAATGCTTTGGAACACGGTATGCCCCCGACAGGCGGTATCGGTTACGGTATTGACAGACTTACAATGTTACTTACCAACTCACCGGCTATAAGGGACGTAATTTTGTTCCCCACAATGAAATCATTAGATTAAAATAAATTCAATTTAAGTCCTGCCCAAAGTGGCAGGACTTTTTTTGTTTGCCAAAAGCTGTTCTTCGATTAAATTATCGTTTTTCGATAATTTAATTATTGACAAACGATAATTTTCGTGCTATTATAATGTCAGAAAAAGGTTTTGGAGGTAATTTTTATGTGGAATAGAAAAAGGTCTGTCACCTTATCAATTGTTGTGTGCTTTATATTTACACTAATCTTGACATTAGGATTGTTTTTTGGTCCGTGGGCGGTAGTAAAGTGGTTTAGTGCTTACCGCGGTTTTAGTGTTGGTCTTCCGGCAATTAAATCAATTCTCACCATTTTTTGTGCTTGCTTTTACCCGTGTAGTGTATTTGCTTACATAACACTGTACAGTCTTTTAAGACTGCTTTTCAACATAAAAAAGGATGAGATTTTTATTCCTCAGAATACCAAATATCTTCGCCGTATTTCGTGGTGTTGTTTTGCAGTAGCTGCTATAACACTTGTGGGCGGAATTCTTTACATACCTTTCTTATTTATAGCAATTGCGGCAGCTTTTGTAGGACTTATGCTTCGCGTTATTAAAAATGTTATGCAAAACGCGGTAGAAATTAAAGCCGAAAACGAACTCACAATATAAAGCGGGGTGCCGAAAATGATTGAAGTTGACTTAGATGTTTTGTTGGCAATGCGTAAAATGACTTCGCTTGAGCTTGCCGAAAAAATCGGCATAACACCCGCAAATCTTTGTATACTTAAAACAGGTAAAGCAAAAGCTATACGCTTTTCTACCCTTGAAGCCATTTGTAAAATACTTGACTGCCAACCAGGAGACATTATCAAATATATTGACAAGGAGTAGTAAATATGGAGAATAATGAAATATTAGAAAACGAAAAATCAGAGGAAACTTTACAGACACCGCTTTTTAACCTTAATGCAAGAGATACAGTTTTTGCGGTATGTGCGTTGGCTGTAAGTATATTCTTTTCCTTATTTGGTGCTTTTAGCGGATTTGCTTTTGGGTATTTATTATCCGCAACTTTAATGATTATTGTGTTTACTGCTTATTTTTTAAAGGGTGGTAAGGCACGGTTTTTATCTGTTTTATGTGGACTGTTGTCTTTAGGCAACAATGCGATATTTATATGTACCACCAACGGCAGTGTACGGTTTTTCGGAGTTATTATAGGGCTTCTTTTGTCACTCGTTTGCTTTGACGGTTTTGTAAACGGTACGGCAAAAGGCAACCGCCAAACGCTTGGGATATTTTACTCAGCGACTTCAACTCTTGGTAATATAGCGGTTTCTTTAAAGTCACTTTTCACCGGTGAAAAGGGTGATAAAAAAGCAATCGGAAAGGTATTTGTCGGTTTGCTTTGTGCAATACCCGTACTTATTGTAGTTGTACCGTTGCTTATATCTTCCGACGATGCCTTTCGCGGAATGATGAGCAATATTTATGACAATACATTTTCTTACCTTTTAAAAACCGTTTTCGGTGTAGCTGTCTGCCCGTTTATTATTTCATACGGATTTTCGCTTAAAGCAGGTCGAGTAGCTAAGGTGAAAGAGTCAGAATTTAAAGGCATTGAAAATGTATATTTGGTTTCATTTTTATCGACAATAAGCGTATGTTATCTGCTTTATTTGTTTTCACAGCTTGCTTACTTCTTTAGTGCATTTAAAGGATTTTTACCCAACGGCGAAATAACCTACGCTCAATACGCCCGCAAAGGCTTTTTTGAAATGTGTGTTATAGCTGTAATAAACCTTATTATAGTATTTTCCGCATTACTTCTTGCAAAAAAGAAACAAGGCAAGGTAAGTCACAGCATAAAAGCAATAGCAACATTTATATCACTGTTTACTATGATTATTATTGCTACGGCAATTTCAAAAATGGTACTCTATATTGATGCTTACGGTATGACGATACTTCGTATTACTACAAGTGCATTTATGCTGTTTTTAAGTATTGTTTTTATAAGTGTAATTTTGCGAATTTACATCCAAAAAATCAATATTGTAAAAACTGCTTTAATAACAGCCGGCAGTATTGTATTGATACTTGGTATCTTTAATGTGAATTCGGTTTGTGCACGCTACAACTATGAAAGCTATAAAAGTGGAAGACTTGACACGATTGATGTGCAAGAGCTTTATGAGCTTGGATACGAAGGCATACCCTACATTGTAGAGCTTACCGCGGCAGAAAATCCTGATGTTGCCCATAAAGCAAAAAGCTATTTAGCACGAGCTTATTTATATGATTATTTTGATAATATGAGATACGTTAAAAGTTTTACGGTAGACGATTTAAAGAAAAATCAAAAGAATATAGGCTTTGAGCGTTTCAGCATTCCAAAAGCCACCGCATACGACAATCTTTACGAATATATAGAAAACAATGAATCGTTTGGAAAAAACTGTCAAAAATATTTTGAAGATGTTGAGCAAAATCATTATAACTAATATAATTATTACAAATATTAAAAAAGGATATTATTTCAATTACACATCAATAATGCACTACAAATTATTTTTTATTCGATTGCGTGAACTTATGGAAACTTTTGTGATAATAGTATCTGAAGTTGCCAATTATGAAAAGTTTAGCTTAATAAAAGTAACACCCTATGGCGATTGCCATAGGGTGTGTTTTTGCTTTTGTTTATCAAATTTTATTTTTTAAATATTCCTTTATTGCTGAAAGGGAAGTGTCGCTAATATCGTGCTCCATTTTGCAGGCATCCTCGGCGGCAGTGACCTCGTCCACACCAAGCTTGATGAGCATCCCCGTCAGCACCGTGTGGCGCTCATAGATCTTCTCCGCCACGGCGCGACCCGCGTCGGTCAGGGTGATGGCGCCGTCCTCGGCCACCTTGATATATTCACCTTTTTTGAGGATGCCGATGGCGCGGCTGACACTGGGCTTGGAAAACCCGAGCTGCTCGCTGACGTCCACCGCCCGTACTCTGGGCTGCTTGCGAAGTCGGATCGTAGCCATGTCGTTCTGTGAGC
>JAZRQE010000025.1:0-9113 GCA_045649545.1 Acutalibacteraceae bacterium | reverse complement strand
TACTTCATCTGTGCCTTAACCGAACGACCTGCGACATCGCAAACGGCAATAAATCCTTCACTTCTTAAATCCATGCACAATTTAGTTGCTTTAAGTTTTGCACCCTCACCCATTGTCGCAATATAAACATCAGGGGTTTTAGCTTCGGGGAATTCTGCATTTTGAGCTTCCATAACCATTAAAAGACGCTCAATACCCATTGCAAAACCTAACGAAGGTAATTCGGGACCACCCATTTGACCGACAAGCCCGTCATAACGTCCGCCACCGCAAACAGTTGACTGTGCACCGATATCGTTAGACACAAATTCGAAAACGGTTTTAGTGTAATAATCAAGACCACGAACAATTTTAGGATTAACTGTAAACTTTAACTCAGCAGAATCCAAATGCTTCTTTACACCCTCAAAATGCTCACGGCAACCGTCGCAAAGGTAATCAAGCATTATGGGAGCAGTATCGGCAATCTCTTTGCAAATTGGCGATTTGCAATCTAAAATTCGCATAGGATTACGCTCAAGACGGTCACGGCAGGTTTCGCAAAGTTCCTCCTCACGTGAAGCAAAATACTCCTTCAATGCTGAGTGGTATTTTGCTCTGCACTCGGGACATCCGATTGAGTTAATCTCCAACGATAAATTTTTAATGCCCAAATTTGAAAGAACTGAATTTGCCAACAAAATCATTTCCGCATCGGCAGCAGGGTCAGCCGCACCGAACATCTCGGCACCAAACTGATGGAACTCTCTCATTCGTCCTGCCTGAGGTTTCTCATAACGGTAGCAACCGCCGACATAACAAGCCTTTACCGGCAAAGCACCGTTGATAAGACCGTGTTCGATAACAGAACGTACAACGCCTGCGGTAAATTCGGGACGCAAGGTAATTGAACGGTCACCCTTGTCCGTAAAAGTATACATTTCCTTTTGAACAACGTCGGTGGTTTCACCTACGTTTTTAGTAAAAACTTCGGTATACTCAAAAACCGGAACTCTTATTTCAGAAAAGCCGAAAAGCCCTGCAGTTTCAAGCATTTTCTTCTCTGCAAACTGCCACTTGTGGCTATCAGCCGGTAAAACATCAGCAGTGCCTTTAATCGAAGTATTATATTTAGCCATATTTATCACCTATAAATATCTTTAATTTACACACAAATTCCCCACCGGTTTGGGTGAGGAATTTTTTGCTTTAATTTTCAAAGTTTAGTTGGTATGAACAATCTCACGCCAATCAAGGTCACCGCGTTCAAGACCGTGTATAAGCATTTCTGCAGTTGCAATATTGGTTGCAATCGGGATATTATGCACATCACACAAACGCATTACAGAGCCTTCATCCGGTTCGGAATCACCTTTTAAAGCGTCTCTGAAAAACAGCACCATATCAACCTCATCACAGCCGATACGGGAGGCTATTTGTTGAACACCACCCTGGTCACCGCTTAAAAATCTTACTATTTCAAGCCCTGTGGCTTCAGACACCAACTTACCGGTAGTACCGGTTGCAAGGATGGTATGTCGGCTCAAAATGCCGCAGTAAGCAATACAAAACTGAACCATAAGTTCTTTTTTAGCATCGTGTGCAATAATAGCGATTTTCATTTTTTACCATCCTTTACTTTATAAAATTTCTTTTAACATAGGTAACGGAATTACCTTATTATTTATTCTTCCTGCAATTCTGAAAACTGCCTTTGCGGCAATTCCCAAAACGAGAGGACCTGAATAAGCACCTATTTTTTTATCTTCAGGTACAAGACCGATTAACCTTGCGTTTGTTTCATCAATTATACCGTCAATATTAACAGTGCTACCGTAAGCGGTTTTACGTTTGAAGCGGTTAATTATTAGCCTCGGTTTAAAGCCCTCACGAATCAATTTAGAATTCAAAATTCCTGTGTTTCTTACGGCAATTTTATCTGTTGTAACAACCGAAATAATATGGGCCGATTTAGGTAGTCCCAATAATCTTTCAGCCGGCAACTGACCTTTAGTATCAACAATAACCAAATCGAATTCTTTTTTGAGCGTTTCGGTCAAATCACCTAAAGCAGTAAGGTCTAATGCCTCACCCGACATCGGTGACGGAATAATGAATACATTGGGTAATTTCGGAACGCTCAACACAGCATCATTAACGTCACAATTGCCCTTTAAAACGTCGGAAATGTCAAATACTGTACCCTCGTTAACCGCCAACATAGAGTCCAAACATCTTGCACCCTCGTCAGCGTCAATAAGCAATACCTTTTTACCCTCGAGCGAAAAAGCCGTTGCAAGACCGACAGCAACAGTGGATTTCCCGCTACCGCCCTTGGAAGATATAAGCACAACCGTCTTACCCAAGCATTTCACCCCTTTATATTTGCTTTAATATAAAGCAACACGTTAATATTATCATATTTTAATTTATTTGTAAAGTATAAAAATCATCCACAAATTTCACTATTTTAACAGTTCATTAGGATTATCATCAAGTTCAGGTTCAGATGAGCCAAAGAAATATTCATCCATAATTGCTTTCGCAACCGGACCGGTAGAAAGACTTCTTTCACCGCGTTCAACAACAATAGAAACTGCTATCTCTGGGTCTTCATAAGGTGCAAACAGTATCAAAACGCTGTTATCCGGACGACCTGTGACCTGTGCTGTACCGGTTTTACCGCCAACTTGAACCGGATAATCTTTAAAGTATGCACTGGCAGTACCCTCCTCGGCAACCGACTGCATACCTTTTTTTACGGCATCAATAACTGCTTTTTCAACATCGAGTTGGTCCAAAATTTCAGGCACCGAAGCATACACCTTTTCATTGCCTGTTGCCGTTCTGACCGCACTCAAAAGCGTTGTTTTATAACGTGTTCCGCCGTTAGCAATCGTAGCGGTATAGTTTGAAAGTTGTAACGGAGTAAAAGCGTTGTCCGACTGACCGATAGCAGCCTGCAAAGCAAGACCGTCATACCAAGGAACACCAACTGATGCAGAATAAGAAGGACCTGCCAATATACCGGCAGATTCGCCAAGTTCTATACCGGTCTTAACACCTAACCCTAATTTTTGGGAATAGTTGTTCATTTTAGTAATACCGACTCGGCGTCCCAAATCAAAGAAGTAATAGTTGCAGGATTCGGAAATTGCCCTGAAGACATTAACGTCTTTGTGATAATGCATACAAGAAGGCTGATAATCTTCATAATAATCATACTTTTGCTTACAGAATACTGTATCATACGGTTCTGTTATATTTTCCTGCAAACCGGCAATCGCAACCATTGGCTTATATGCCGAACCGGGAGGATAAACGCCTCTTAACGCACGGTCAAAAAGCGGATTGTTTTTAACATCATCACCCAAATAATCGCTCAAATTATTAAGGTCATAAGAAGGATAGTTTGCAGAGGTCAGCACCTGACCGGTTTTTACATTAGTAATAACAACCGAACCGCCGGTAATAGATTGTCCACCGGAATTTAATTTTTTAATATTGTTAGCCAATGCATCCTGCGAAACCTTTTGTAACTTAGAGTCAAGCGTCAAAAACACAGTATGTCCCTGCACCGGTTGTTTTGTTATTTCGGTGTAAACCACATTGCCCTGCTTATCAAAATAATATGTCAATTTACCGTCAGTACCGCGAAGATATGTTTCAAAAGCCTTTTCAACTCCGCTTTTTCCGACGTAATCATTATAAGAATAGCCTTTTTCTTTTAGTGTATCCCATTCTTCCGCATCGATTTTACCGATTGTACCTATTGTATGAGGTGCCAAAGTCGAATCGGTATACTGTCGGTACGACACTACGTTAATCTCAACACCTCGAACATGCGAAAACGACTCGGCAACAGTGAGCATCAATTCTGACGGAATATCTTCCGAGAAAGTAAACGGGTTAGCAACCGAAAAGTCCGCTCTTTCCATCGAATAGCGAACACCCATAATGGTTCTGCGGTCCTGCTCGCTAAAGGTTTCCAAGCCGTAACGCTTAACCATTTCGTTATAACAGTTTTCAGGAGTTGCATAATCATTAAGTTTTAATATCTTTTTAAGGCGTTTTGCACCGCTTTCATCGGTAAACTCATACGGTGCAGTATCCGACATCGGAAGGTTGTCCACCCACTCCCACTCGTACGAAGTGAGCAAACCTGTCAAAGTTTTTATCGAACTGTTATAGTCCGCTTTTTTCATATAAGCACTGTTGAAAACTATACTATACCCGTCGCGGTTGGTAGCAATCGGTCTGCCGTAGCGGTCAACAATTTCTCCGCGTGTAGCGGGGATTTTAGTGCTTATAGCCGTTAAATGTGCATTTTTAAGCGAAAAATCCTCGGCTGTGACCACCTGAAAATTTGCGGCACGTATACCGAACACCATAAATATTGCAAGCATTATAGAAATAAGCGTAATTACTCTTGGATTTTGACGTCTTTTAACACGCATTGGCGGTCACCTCCTTTTGAAATCAACAATTTGTAACTATTTTGATTGTCTTAAAGTGATTTTCTTAAAAATAAGATTAATTGGGAAAAACAAGACAAATCCCAAGACGGCAGTATACAAAAATGACGGTAAAATGTATTTTGTCAGCACAAAGCCTGCCGTCGGGTCGCTGAATGCATAAACAAACAGCCATTTGAGAAAAAAGTAAATAGCAGAACCGCCGAAATTCACAACTGCCGCAGCGGCTACATTACGGTTGAAATAATGGGACATCAAAAGTCCTGCAGCAAATCCCAACGCAGTCATAAAAACGGTGTTATACGTAAGTGTTGACGAGAAAACATCTGTCGCAGCACCGGCTAAAAATCCCAAGACGGCAGCACCGAAAGGGCCAAAATAAAATGCGGCATATAACACCAACGGTAATGAGAGAACAGCCGAAGCCGTGCCTAATTGAAAGGTAGCAAGTCCGGTTGACTGCAATAAAATTATGAACGCCGTTATTAATGTATAAACCGAAATAGAAACTAAATATTTTATCCTAAAAGCGTTCATAATTACTCCTTGGGCCCTGTATAACCCTGACCGGTAAAGTAGGTTATTACCATAACCTCGTTCAAACGGTCAAAATCAATGTCCGATTTGATTTCGGCATAAAGAGAAGAGTCTTTACTCTGCTGTTTAATGCCCGAAACTTTACCGACTATAAGACCTTTTGGAAATACGCTTCCGCCTGCAGTAATTATATAATCATCAACGGCAACCGAGCAGTCACGTCTTAAATTATATAGGTAGCATTTATTGTCAATAGCTAAATCAGCCTTACCGGAAAGTATACCGTCATCCTCTGTACGACTGTCCCTTGCACCAAATTTAAGTTCAGGACTTAACACCGTTACAACTTTTGAGTATGTCGGTGCAATTTCACCAATATAACCGATTAATCCCATATCGGTAATAACTGGGTCATGCAATGCTACACCGTCAATAAGACCGACGTTTATGGTAAAGCCACAATACGGGTCGGTATAATCTCTTGCGGCAACGGTAGCTGACTGAAACAGCATTTCGGGATTTTTCTCTTTTATCCCTAAATACTGCTCATAATTCTTATTTTGAGCCTCTAATTCTTCCATATCAACTAACTTGTTTGAAAGTTCTGCATTCTGCTTTTTTAAACTTTCTATTTCGGCCATTAAATCCTGATTATCACCGACAGCACCCGTAATACCGCCAACCCAATCAGAAACAGCACTAAAAACCTTTTGAACAGGGGTTGTTACAGCACCCATAAAACTGCTTATAGGGGACGAAACACGGCTAAACATTGCAATAACAAGAACAAGCACCAAAAGTACCGATACCGAGGCAATAAATATTTTAAAACTTCGACTTCTTAAGAAAAATCGCACTTAATATTACCTCCTTGTTATCTGTATCTCTTACCTCTTTTGAATGTATAGGTATCAAAGGTTAAATTATCCTCAATACGTTCACCGATACCCCTTGCAACACAATCCGAGGGGTCATCGGCAACTGTAACTGCCATGCCGGTTTCGGTTGCAATAAGTTTATCTATATTACGTAATTTAGAGCTTCCACCCGTTAGCACAATACCTTTATCAATAATATCTGCCGCAAGCTCAGGCGGAGTTTTTTCAAATGTATAACGAATTGTATCAACAATCTGATAAAGCTGGTCAGAAACAGCCTCTCTGACCTCGGCCGCGGTAACAACGATATTTTTAGGCAAACCGTCAACCAAGTTACGGCCTTTAACCTCCATAGAGCCCTCATCCTCATACTCCATAGCAGAGCCTAATGTGATTTTAATCTGCTCGGCGGTACGGTCACCGATTAAAAGATTGTGCTTTTTACGGATAAAGTTAATAATTGCTTCATCAAAACTGTCACCCGCTGATTTTGTCGACTGTGAAGTAACAATGTCACCCAAAGCCAACACAGCAACCTCGGTTGTACCGCCGCCGATATCAACAACCATACTACCTGACGATGCGCCAACGTTAACTCCTGCACCGATTGCAGCGGCAAGAGGAACTTCAATAAGGTCAACCTCTGATGCACCGGCATGGCTTGCAGCATCGTAAATAGCACGGCTTTCAACCTCTGTAACACCTGACGGAACACAAAGCATAACACGGCATCTTGAGAAAAGCGAACCGCGAAGTGCAGATTTAATAAATTTACGAAGCATTGCCTCGGTAACGTCAAAGTCAGCAATAACACCGCCTTTAATCGGTTTTACGGCAACAATCGAACCGGGGGTTCTACCAATCATTTCTTTAGCCGCTGAGCCAACCGCACGAACAGTGTCGTTACGAACATCATACGCAACAACCGACGGCTCACGTGCCACAATGCCCTTACCTTTTATTCCCACGCGGGTATTGTCAGTGCCAAGGTCAATAAAAATATCTCTTGTAAACATATATAGCCTCCAAAAGTATTATGTAAACTTGATTTCAATATTACTCGTATTATATACTTAATCTATTATATTATAGTATATATCGCTCTCCACTTCAAGAGAAACCGATAAAAATTTACAAAAAAATCCGCAGACGGCACAAAACCGTCTGCGGAGCATTAAACATCGCAATATTACAGCTTTAATTCGGCAACCTTCATAGTTTGCTCATACTCGCGGCAAACAACACCTGCAGATTTAAACATCATTTTAGCAGCCTTGGTCATTTCAGCGTCAGCATATTTATCGGAAAGATAAATAACTTCTGCTATTCCCTTTTGAATAATCGCCTTTGCACATTCATTGCACGGGAAAAGAGTAGTATAAAGTCTAAAGCCTTTCATTGAACCGCCGTTAAAGTTTAAAATTGCATTAAGCTCGGCATGGCAAACAAACATATACTTGCTATCCAATGCGTCACCCTCGCGGTCCCATGGATACTCATCATCATTACAACCGTAAGGCATACCGTTATAACCTACAGCCATAATTCTGTTTTCGTTATTGACAATACAAGCACCCACCTGTGTGCTGGGGTCCTTACTACGTTGCGAAGACAACAAAGCAATACCCATAAAATATTCGTCCCAACCGAGATAATCACTGCGTTTCATAAAATTGGCACCTCTCTTATGTAATATAAAGTTGATTTATAAAAATTCTAAAATTTGACAAGGTTTATCTATAATAACATCTGCACCGTTTTCAATAAGTTCTTCCTTTTCGCGGAAGCCCCACAGCACGCCCACAGTAAAGATACCTGCGTTTTTACCGGTTTTAGCGTCTACACCTGTATCGCCGACATAAAGGCACTCCCGAGGTTCAACACCAAGATTTTTCATTGCCTTAAATACCATTGAAGGGTCAGGTTTTGGCGGAATCCCGTCACACTGTCCGGTGACAAAATCAAAAATATCACCGAAATAGTTGTTTATAACGCTCTGTGTCATAAATTCTATTTTATTAGAAGTAACGGCAAGCTTTATACCGCGTTTTTTCAAACTTTCGAGCAATTCGGGTATGCCTTTATAAGGACGCGTATATTCACCCGAATGAGCATTATAATACTCAAAATAATCTTCACGCACTTTTTTAAGCGTTTCAATATCGCGGTTAGTTTCAGGCAATGCACGGGTTATCATAACATCAGTGCCATCGCCTGTAAAAATTTTAAACATCTCAGGGTTATGTGTGGGAAAACCGTTCTTATTTAACGCAAAATTTACCGCGTTGGCAAGGTCATTACAAGTATCCAACAAAGTGCCGTCAAGGTCAAAAATAACTGCTTTTATTGCCACGAGGCACCATTCCAATCATTTTAAATATAATCCCTAATAATTATACACTATTCTTCCAAAAATTGCAACTGTAATGAAATACTTTTTGATACGAGTACAATAAAAATGAAAAAATTTTCGAAAAATCAAAAATAATGCTTGCAAAATTGGAAACTTTCTGTTATTATATCATTTGCGATTGTATGTAATTTAGTTAGGAGGTGCAGACTCATGGCAAAGTGTGAAATCTGCAGCAAAGAAATCACTTTCGGTATCAAGGTATCTCACTCACACAGACGTACCAACAGAACCTGGAAGCCCAACGTAAAACGCGTTAAGGCTATCGTAAACGGTGCTCCTTGTAGGATTTATGCCTGCACCCGTTGTCTCCGTTCCGGTAAGGTTACCCGTGCAATCTAATTTTAGATACTAAAAGTAAGAAATTATAGCGAACAGACAGTTTGTCTGCTCGCTTTTTTCTTTTTTATAAAGTTCACATTAAGCCATTATCTGCTTTGATTAACTGTTCTGCGGTAGCACGAAGTTCCTCGTCATTTTCAATACTTCCTGCCGACTGCATAATTGCCTCCTGCACAAATTTGGGTAATCCTTGAAAATACTGACTTTCTCTCGGGTTATACTCATTTTTATAATCTACGGGTTGCATATTGTCACCTCCCTTTTCATTTAGTATATCCATTTTAAATAAAAAAAGGAGTGGCAAATGAACTGCCCCATTTTGTGCGAACAGTACAAAAAAGACCTTTATGGTAGTTGAAATTAAATTTTAAGCAACATACTGACATCGCTTTTCGAGTGGTGTCAGTTTTGTTTTTAGTTGTATTCTTTGGTTATTGTAAAAATGTATGTACTCACCTATGAGGAGGCGAGCCTCCTCATAGGTCTGAAGTT
>JAZRQE010000024.1:0-53192 GCA_045649545.1 Acutalibacteraceae bacterium | reverse complement strand
AACTTCAGACCTATGAGGAGGCTCGCCTCCTCATAGGTGAGTACATACATTTTTACAATAACCAAAGAATACAACTAAAAACAAAACTGACACCACTCGAAAAGCGATGTCAGTATGTTGCTTAAAATTTAATTTCAACTATCATAAAGGTCTTTTTTGTACTGTCCGCACAAAATGGGGCAGTTCAATTACACATCCTTTTTACTATCCTTAAGAATACGACCTATAACCTCAGCTTTATTTTTACGTATTTTGCAATCGTATATAATTAAATAAATACTGTTGTGCGATGCCCTCGTAGCCTTTTGCACATTCGGGGAACGTGCCGTTAAAATATTCCCCAATGGCACGTTTTATCCAAACATCTTTTGGTAATGCATCAATTCGGTTGAAGCCGAAAAGTAATGTGCAGTCGGCAACCTTTACACCGACACCGGTGATTTTCATAAGCTCGGCACGGGCTAAATCAATATCGGCAGTTTCGATTACATTAAGGTCAATGTCACCGTTTAAAAACTTTCTCGCACCGTCAATAATGTATCTTGCCCTGAAGCCGGAACGGATAGGTGCTAAATCCTCAGGCTCTAATTTTGCAATTTTTTCAGCGGTAGGGAAGGTGTATCCGCCGCCCTCTAAAGCATCACCGAAGTTTTCACAAAGCCGTTCGACAATACCCTTTATTCGTGGAATGTTATTGTTTTGCGAAATGATGAATGAACAAAGGGTTTCCCATTTATCCTGACGTAATATCCTAATGCCGCTGTTTTCTGCTGCGGCATTTTTTAATACTTCGTTTTCGGAAATTATATCAATAATTTTTCCGTAGTCGCGGTCGATATCAAGATAATTACGCCAAATTTTTTCGTATTCATCTAATGTGCAATCGTATAGCGTAATTACGCCGTCATTTAAGCCTACACGCAGTTTTCTGCCGTGGGCAATACCAATCCAAGAGTTTTCATCAAACTCTTGCCAACGAAACGCTTGTCCGCAATCAAAGGTTTCTTGTAAACCAAAATGTTTAACGCCTATAATTTCAACATTGTTGCCGTTTTGTGTGGCTTTGGGGCTGTATATCATCATATAAAAACTCACTTCTTTCAATCATATTATACATTATTTCGGGTAACAAGGCAATTACTATTTGTCAAGTGAAAATTTGTTGCATATACATTTTGTATAGTTACATAATTACGCAAAATATGTAAACTTTAGCAGAAAAAAGCGATGAAATCAATAGTTCTTCGACTTTTCCACATAGTTATCCACAAAATTTATGTAAACTTGAGGTTACAAACCGTATTATTATAAAAAAATTCAAAAATTTTCCTTGACAAAGTTTGAATTACAATTTATCTGTCAAAAATATTTACACTAAGAGAAATTTAAGGAGAAGATATATGTTAAGAGGTGTAAATAAGCGAATAATTGAGGTTAACGATACTGACAGTGATTATTTTGAAAAGGCTTTGTTTTTTGTGAAAGACGACACCGAGTTTGATAACAAAATTTTGGAAAATGAGGCAAAGAGAATTATTCATTCATATTTTGAGCCGAATCAAAGTTCACCCAAAGTAGGATATTTAAGATATACCGAAGAAAGAAAAAAGAAAAACCGTAAAATTAAAATTTTCACTGTAGCAGGTTGTATTGCGGTTGCTTTGTCTGTGACAGCAGTTTTGCTGTTTGTTTTTTAAATTAAATAATTTTTTAATTTACCGTAGTTTGACAATTTTCGACCAAACGTAATTATTATAATGGTTTTAAAGGGCGTGATTTTGGTGATTGTCTATGTTGATATTTTGCTTTTTTTAAATACGGTAGTCGATTTTATAATATTAAACGCAACCTGCGTTCTAACGCGTATCAAGGTTAAATTGTGGAGAAAAATTGTAGCATCATTACTTTCGGCATTGTTTTCACTCTACATTTTTCTTCCTCCGTTAGGGTTTTGGCTGGGGTTGTTACTACGGTTATCGGCATCCTTAACTGCTGTTTTAATAGCGTTCGGGTTTAAAAATGTTCGCAGATTTTTAAGATGTTTTTTCGTATTTTACGGTGTATCGTTTATATATGCCGGCGGTATGGCAGGCGTTTGGATGCTATTAAAACCTCAAAATATGTCAATCAATAACGGTATTGTATATTTTGATGTTTCACCTTTGCTTTTGATTACATTTTCATTTGTTTTTTACGTTTTAATAACCGTTATAAAAAAACTCACCGGACGTGAGGCAGATTCTGCTACGAGGGTTGTCGTCAGCTTGATGTTTGAAAAGCAGACAGTTCAAACAACGGCGATGATTGATACAGGACATACGCTTACCGATAGCTTTGGTAACAGTGAAATTGTGATAATTGATAAATTGACGGCTCAAACACTGTTTGGTGCAAGTAATACATCACTTATGATTTCACTAGAGCCGCCCGAAGATGATTTAAAACGTTTTTTCCGCTTAATGCCAATAAAGACAGTATCGGGTGAGAGTATTATGCCGGCAATTAAAATTGACAGAATGAAGGTTACATATAAAAAGAAAACATTTAATATTTCTAATCCCGTTGCGGTAATTAGTGACGGAAAATTGGGTGACGACTATTCGGTAGTGGTTTCGCCGACAGTTTTAAACTTTTAAAGGAGTCAATATGAAAATCATCAGCACAAAATTAAGCCTTATAATCAAGAATTTACTCAAAAAGCTGGGTCTTGTTAATACTTCTTATTACATAAATGGCCCAGAAACCTTGCCTGCACCTATGACGCCCGAAGAAGAACAGGAGGTTTTAAATCAGCTTAATACTTTGAAAAATGGTGAAGCCAGAGAAAAGTTGATAGTACATAATTTAAGGCTTGTTGTTTATATAGCACGGAAATTTGATGCGGCAGGGGCAAGTACCGAAGATTTAATTTCAATAGGTACAATCGGTCTTATAAAGGCGGTTAATACATTTTGTCCCGAACGTAATATAAAGCTTGCAACGTATGCGTCGCGGTGTATTGAAAACGAGATTTTAATGTATATCAGAAAGACTACCGTTTTAAAGACCGAGATATCAATTGACGAGCCGTTAAATGTTGATTGGGACGGCAACGAGCTTCTGTTGTCGGATGTTTTGGGCAGTGACGGTAACGAGGTTGGCGGCAGGGTTGAGCAAGAGGACGAAAAGAGACTCTTAAATTTACATATTTCAAAATTAAATGACCGCGAACGTGAAATTATGAGTATGCGGTTTGGACTAAACGGACAAAATGAACATACACAAAAGCAGGTTGCGGATATTTTAGGTATTTCACAGTCGTATATATCCCGCCTCGAAAAGCGTATAATTGCACGTCTTAAAAAGGATATGGAAAGGTCATATATATAAAACAATACCCCAAAGTCTTATAACTTTGGGGTATTACTTTATTGGATTGATTTAAAGTAATCAACAATACCTTTGGCGAGTGCTACAGCACACTTTTGATTGAATTCAGGTTTAATCATATCCTGATATTCAGTTTTATTGGTCATAAATCCGTTTTCGGTCAACACAACCGGACAGTCGGACATACGGCCCATATAATATACATGCCATTTTGTGCCGTACCACTTATCCTTTTTGTAAAGCTTTGCATCTTCAGTGGCTTTATATACCAACTTTGCCGCATCCGAAGAATATGCATAATAATGATAGGACATAAAGCCTTGTGCCGCTGAGCCACTTGCATTTCGGTGGATTGAAATGCAGAAGTCCGGCTTAATACTTCGCAATTGTAGTCGCTTAGCGTTGGCATCGTCGTCGGTTTTGTCATCCTCACGTGTCATATATACGGTAGCACCAATCGACTCCAACTCTGCTTTAAGCATCTTGGCAAGAATTAAGTTAAGCACAGCCTCGGGATATTTTGAGTTAAAACCATGTGCACCTTCGTCACTGCCACCGTGACCTACGTCGATAAGAATTACAACACCGTCAAGTCGGTAACCGTAAGAGTTGTCTGCAGCAGTAATTTTTGCGGGATTTAAAAACTTGAATACCAACTGGTTGTTTTCGTTGTATTCAGAACTCCAACCGTAGAATTTACCGACTTTTTTAAGATGTAATCTTAAGGTATAGTCTGACTCATTCTTAAACCATTCGGCTTTTGAGAAAATGGGATTATCTTCGGGGATTGTTATGTCACCGCTTACTAAGGTTGTGTAGCAGAAGGTAATATCAATATAAGCGTAGGTTGCAGAAGTAATGGTATAGTTACGCTCGTTAGTCTTGTTGTAAGGATAGGTCTGCGGTGCCAAATCGAAGTAGAATGGGGCTTTCCAAAGTGTATCCAATGTAAGTTCGGTATGTCTGCCGGTGTTTACAATAGATGCAAAATTGACCGAGTTGTGGTCAGGTAAGGTACCGGTATAATATTTCAGTGTGCTTTCACTCGAATAGGTCATTTTTCCGTAGCGTAGGTTTCTCATCTGTCCGCCCGAGGTCGAAATGATTGATGAAGCACAGTAATCAACCGTGCCTTTAGGCAGATAGTTATTGGTCGGTCTTGAATAGTCACTTTTTGCGTTTGCATCAAACATTTCTGCTTGATAGTTTACAATTTCCGCAATGTAAGAAGTGCCGACATCGATATATTTTCCGCCTTGAGGTTTTTCCCAAGCTGTGCCACCGCCAGGTGCATTAGTAGAGCCTGAACCCACACCGTTTGAGCCGGTTTCGGAAGTGACAGGGCGGTCTTCTTTTAAGACGATAATGTTTTCACTCTTTTTAGATTCTGTGCCGTATTTTGAGTTTGCCTTAAAGGTGATTTTACCCAAGGTTTTGTTCTCATCATAGACTGTGGGCAACTGAATTTCACCTGAATATGTACTGAATTCGGGGTCAACAATACCGTTTCCGTCAACAATCGGTGCTTCGGTTAAAGTAACCGAAATGTCTTTGAGGGTTGCGGTAACGGTACTGCCTGAAATTGCAGTACAGCTTACGGCCAAGGTTGAACGGCTGGGCAACTCTTGTTTTTTAGATGGGAATAACTCTTTAATAATAATACGGTCAAACGTGATTTTATATGTTTTGGTAACACCTTTATGTTCTAACTTAAAGGTGTTTAATCCGTCCTTTAAGTCTAAATCGAGTGAAAAATATCCCAACTCTGAACGTTCCAGTTCATTACCGTTAAGTTTTAAAGAAAATTCAGGGTCAGAAGCACCCATTAAAAGCACCGTTTTATCGTGTGTTGTAAATTTGGTTTTTGTAGGTTTTGAAACACTTAATTCTCTTAAAATATAATCTTCGGTAATAAGGTTGGAAAAGTATTTTTTGATAACTTGACGGCTTTCGGTTTTATCGTTAACGAAAGCAGTGTAGTTATCAAAAGTAAAACCGTTAACATCAAGTGAGTCAAGCACCTTTAACTGACTTAATATCTGGTCGGTCTGCTCCCAGCCTTTTTCTTTACTGCCGATTTTATCGTAAGCTAGCTTGCAATGAAGTTCGTCATAACCTAAACCCAAATCATTTCTGATAGCTTCATAATAGGTGGCAAAGCTTTTATCTTTACTTTCGGTAGAGTAGGGATTGTAAAGCATTGCAAAGTCTACAACATTGTTTTCAAAGAGCAATTTTGCATTGAAAATGGCGTTTTCGGGTAAATTACTTTCGTTTATTTCAAAGCCGACAGCCATTTCTGCTTTAGATTTTGCAACGGCAAAATAATACTCTCTTAAAGCTTGGATTAAACGGTTGTTTAAATAATTTTCATAAGAGGTTGTATCACCCGGTAAACTTAAATATTCACTTTCAGGAATTTGTTCGGTTGTGATAAAGCAGTTTTTGAAAATTACGGTATCACAGTATTCACCTAATGATGAATGTGAAAGACTGTTTGATATAGCTTTAATATCGTCTTTATCTGCAATGTGTTTTTTAGCTAAAGCTGATAAATCAATCGATGCAATGACCTTTAAGCCCTTACGTCTTGCCGCAATTGAAAAATAAGCCAACAAATCGCTTTCAAAGACAGTAGAGTCTTGTGTCAGATATATAAGCGTATCCTTGTAATTAAGCGTGATTTCCAACGAGTCAAAACCATCTGATAGGGTGGTTTCAACAATTTTGTCAATCTGTTCGCATGCTTCAATTTCGGTTTGGCCTTCTAAAAAGAAATCTCTTAAAGGGGCGACCGAAAGGCTTTTAAACTCTTTTATCGGCTTTTTTTCAACCGGCTCGGGAGTAATCGGTTGAAGGTCAGGAGTCGAACTTACCGAATTGCCGGTTTGATTTGAGTCCCCGTTATTTTTCAGTATTGAAAAAAGTCCGACCGAAGCCGAAGTAATGATGATTGTTATCACTAAAAGAACCGGAATAATCGTTCTTAAGTGATGTCTTACTAAACTTCCCAAAATAATACCAACCTTATTGATTTATTCAAATGATTTTAATGCTTTTTTTAAATTTTCCTTTTGTGTTGTCGCCATATCAGTATCAGCAAAAAGGGTAGAATAATTAAATATAAATATACCGTTTGTACCTTTTACTTTGGCGTCAATAGCTTGCTTTGCCAAAAGTTCTTTGTCGGTTGTCCATTCATTAGAACCGCCGTCGGTTGCATAACCGATTTTATATGCACCTAAACCAATGTATAGTTTTACACTGCTTAACTTCGGTGTAGATACCCAAGTGTTTAAACAGTTGGTATACTTCGCTTTTGCTAAGCTATGCTCATATCCAAAATAAATCTGCGGTACAATATAATCAATGTATCCTGCCATTTTCATCCAGTGTTTTAAATCGGCATATTGTTCATTATAGTTTACGTCAATGTCATACGAGGGACTCACACCGAAAACAACACCTGATTTTGAATGTGTTGCCTGATACATACCTTGAACGAGGGTGCTTACATTTGCTCTACGCCATTCGGCTTGACTTAAATTTCCGCCGTCTGATTTATAATTATTGTATTCAACGCCGTCAAAAGACAAATCGGTTGTGGGGTAGAAGTAATCGTCGATATGTATACCGTCAACGTTATAGTTGTTTACGATTTCCCTTACACCGTCAATAATCAACTTTTGACATTCAGGTATTGTAGGATTGAAATACAAACCGTTGCCGGATACTAAAACGTGGCGTTTTGTACTTTCGTCATTCCACCATTTTCGTGCAATGTGGTCAGAGGATAAATTGTTCGGATTATTGGTACTTGTAGAGATTCTGTATGGGTTTAACCAAGCGTGAAACTGCAAACCTCTCTTGTGTGCCGCTTCTATCATATACGCCATGGGGTCATATCCCGGATTTTTGCCTTGAGTACCGGTGATATACGAACTCCACGGGAAAAGACTTGATTGATAATAAGCATCGGCAAACGGACGAACTTGACAAATTACGGCATCGTTGCCCAAATCAACCGCATCGTCAAACATTTTATTGATTTTGTTTTTAAATTGCTGTTCGGTTAAATTTTTAAAGTTCATATCAGAACTGTAGGAGTACCACATTGCCGAAGTGAAGTTTTTATTGACAATAGGGGGAGTTACAGTATCTGAAGACATAGTTCCTGACGGTGTACTCGAAACCAACGAACTGTTTTCTTTTGAAGATGTATGCTCGCTTGACGAGTTTTCAAGTGAAGAATCAACCGAAGAAATATTACTTGAAGATTGAGAAAAAGAAGAAAGACTTTCGGTTGACATAATATCAGAGCTTTCCAAAGCCGATTGGGCTTTAGATGAGCTGTCAGTTGTCGCGTTTGAGTTACTTATTGAACTTGAGCTACTTTTTAAAGTTTCGGGACTTATAATACCGATAATACCTACAGCAGCAGTACATATAATTATAATAATAGAAATAACAACCGTTATTATTGTACGTTTCGAGTTGCTTGAATCAAAGTTTCCCAAATGCACTTTCCTTTCTTTAATGCCACTTGAAATTCATATATAATTATATTATAATTATTTCGAAATAACAATACTAAATTTACATAAATCGGTGCTAAAATGACAAAATTCGATATAATAATTTTGCTATATCTGGCAATTGTTTCCTTAGTCTCGGTTATCGTTACCGTTTTTGACAAGTTAAGAGCCAAAAGCCACGGTTGGCGTGTACCTGAAAAAACACTTTTGTTTTTATCGATTTTTGGTGGCAGTATAGCCATGCTTTTAACAATGAATATAGTTCACCATAAAACCAACAAGCCAAAGTTTATGATAGGTATACCGCTAATTATTGTTCTACAGTGCCTTGCCGTTTACTTTATTTACAAATACGGCTTGACATAATGATATATTAAGAATATAATGTTAAGGTAAATTAAATTAAATATTTCTTCAAGGCGGGGTGAAAGTCCCCACCGGTGGTAAAGCCCACAAGCCTTTTGGTTGATTCGGTTAGATTCCGAAGCCGACGGTACAGTCCGGATGAAAGAAGAAAGTTATAACGTTTTGCGTTATAATTACATATTCCCGCCTTGTGTTTTCAAGGCGGATTTTTTATTTTCGAGGTGTTTTTATGCGTAACACAAAAATTGATGTAAAAAAAATAGCGGTTATCGGCGTATTATGTGCATTGGCTTATCTTTGCACGTTTTTATTGCATTTCAAGGTTATGTTCTTAACCTTTGATTTTAAGGATGCAATTATTGCCGTATCGGGTTTAATGTACGGACCTTTAGCCGGACTTTTTAGTTCTTTAATTGTTGCTTTGACCGAATTTGTGACATTTTCGGACACCGGTGTTTACGGACTTATAATGAACTTTTTATCAAGTGCGGCATTTTCGGCTGTGGGTGGATTCATATATAAATACCGCCGTACATTTAGCGGTGCTATTTTTTCGGGAGTTGCATCGGTTTTTTCGGTTGTTGCAGTTATGATGTTGGCTAATTTATTTATTACGCCGTTGTTTTTGCATCAGCCGAGAGAGGCAATAATCGACCTTATGCCGACTGTACTTTTACCGTTTAACCTTATAAAATCTGTGATTAATGCCTCTTTAACCTTGCTTATTTATAAACCGGTCACAAAGGCGTTCGGCAGATTAGGATTAACCGAGCGAAAACAACAAAAAGCGGGCAGTGGCTTGAGAACTGTTATTTTAACGCTTTGTTGTCTTGTAGTTGCCGCAATTTCTGTGTTAATATTTATTTTTGTATTAAATGGAAGTGTCGAATTTTAGAATTTACTATTGACAAATTTCAAATTTGTGTTACAATACATTTGCAAAATTTAATAATCACTTATCAAGAGTGGCTGAGGGACCGGCCCTATGAAGCCCGGCAACCTGATTAATTTCAAGGTGCTAAATCCGGCGGTATATTACCGAAAGATGAGATTTTTTAAACCTGCTCTTTCGGGCAGGTTTTGTTTTTGTTAATTTTAAAATTTTAATATTAAGGAGAATGAATTATGGGTAAGTTTTTGTTTACATCCGAGTCAGTTACTGCAGGTCATCCTGACAAGGTTTCGGACAGTGTTTCAGATGCCGTTTTGGATGCTATTATTGCTCAAGACCCTATGGCTCGTGTGGCTTGTGAGACTTTTTGTACCACAGGCTCTGTCACTGTTATGGGTGAGATAACAACAACCGCAAAGGTAGATATTCCTAAAATAGTCCGCGAAACCGTTTGCAAAATCGGTTATAATCACCCGTCGAAAGGCTTTGACGGTAACACTTGTGCCGTTATGACAGCTATTGACGAGCAATCTCCCGATATTGCGTTGGGTGTTGATAAGTCGTTAGAGTTGAAATCGGGTGAAGAGGACAAGTATAACCTCAATGGTGCCGGCGACCAGGGTATGATGTTCGGTTTTGCTTGTGACGAAACTCCTGAGCTTATGCCGTTGCCGATTTCGTTAGCCCATAAACTTGCAAAGCAGTTAACCAAAGTTCGTGAAGACAAAACTTTAGATTATTTGTGTCCCGACGGTAAAACTCAGGTTACGGTTGAATATGTTGACGGCAAGCCCTCAAGAGTAGAAGCAGTTGTAGTTTCAAGTCAGCATAGTGCCGAGGTTTCCTTGGAAACCTTGCGTGCTGATATACTTGAAAAGGTTATTAAGGTAATTATCCCTGCCCAATTTATGGACGAAAACACCAAAATCTACATAAACCCGACAGGACGCTTTGTTGTAGGCGGACCGCAGGGTGATACCGGTCTTACCGGACGTAAAATTATCGTTGATACCTACGGCGGTTATGCACGTCACGGCGGCGGTGCTTTCAGTGGTAAAGACCCCACAAAGGTTGACCGTTCTGCAGCATACGCTGCACGTTATGTTGCGAAGAATATTGTTGCTGCAAAATTGGCAACTAAATGTGAGGTTGAGTTGGCTTATGCTATCGGCGTTGCCAAGCCGGTTTCGGTAATGGTTGATACCTTCGGCACCGGTAAATATTCTGACGAGCAGATTGCCGATGCAGTAAACAAGGTATTTGACCTTCGTCCTGCCGCAATTATTGATACATTCGATATGAGAAAGCCGATTTATTCTAATCTTTCGGCTTTTGGTCACTTGGGTCGTGAGGAATTAGGCGTCAAGTGGGAAAATACCGATAAGGTAGACGCACTTCTTGATGCTTTGAAGTAATTTTCAAAATAAAATATATACGAAAAACCGTATGCTAATTTTAAAGGTTAGCGTACGGCTTTTTTATTGTGAAATTCATGTTTACAGAAAATTCAAAAATATTCATTTTAAAATATATTTTTAATTGTCCGTTTTCGGTATTTTATCATCTACTTTCGGTAATACTTTTTTCAAAAGTTTTCGGAGGGATGAATGTTGCAGTACAATAAGGTTGAAATATGTAATGTCAACACTAATAAACTGCCAATTTTAAAGGAAAAAGAAAAGGAGGAACTTCTTAAACTTTCAGCAAACGGTGACAAAAAAGCACGTGAAACGCTAATTAAGGGCAATTTGCGTTTGGTTTTGAGTGTTATCCAAAAGTTTACTAACCGCGGAGAAAATATGGACGACCTTTTTCAAATCGGATGTATAGGGCTTATTAAAGCAATTGATAATTTTGACCCTGTTCACGAGGTGAAATTTTCCACTTATGCTGTACCCATGATAATCGGGGAAATACGAAGGCACTTGCGAGATAACAACTCGGTGCGTGTCAGCCGTTCTATAAAAGACATTGCTTATAAAGCAATGCAGGTTAAGGAAAAGTTGATAGCGGAAAATCAAAAAGAGCCTACTGTCGAACAAATAGCCAAGGAGTTGCAGTTGCCAAAATCTCAGGTTGTAATGGCGTTGGAAAGTATAGTTGAACCTGTGTCACTTTTCGATTCGGTGTATTCTGACGGAGGAGATGCGGTATTCGTGCTTGACCAATTAGGTGACAGCAGTGACGATAATGATTGGATTGACGAAATTGCATTTAAAGATATTATGCAATCGTTAACCGAACGCGAAAAGAAGATTTTAGGTTTAAGATTTATGCAGGGCAAAACTCAAATGGAGGTTTCCCGTGAAATTGGTATTTCTCAAGCACAGGTGTCGCGAATTGAAAAAAGTGTTTTGGATAAAATAAAAAATGAATAATAAGGACAAATTTGCAAGGCATATAATTTAATGAATATTAAAAAAAGGTGATTATATGTGTTGCAGATTGGTCGAAATGCGAGAAAAACAGGTTGTGTGTATAAAAGACGGTACAATTTTAGGTTTAGTCGGTGACGTTGAGGTTGATTCCTGCAGCGGTAAAATAAATTGTATAATAGTTTACGGTAGAAAGCGTTGTTTTGGACTTTTGGGCAGGGAAAACGATTGCAGAATCCCTTGGGAAGCTATTGAGGTTTTTGGTGAGGATTCAATTTTGGTTAATTTTGATAATCTACCGCAAAGGCCAAAAAGAAAAGGTCTTTTATCAGAATTATTTTTTCCGAAATAATTTAAATGCGTAAAAATTTGTCAAAAATTACGTCACTTTACGAAAAGGAATTTTTATTGACTTTAATTTAACAGTTAGTTCAGTTTTTTCAATTTATATAAGTTCGGTTTGGAGGAAAATTAATCGGGAAGTAATATTAAAGGAGTAAAAGTTTATGAAAAAACTGACAAAATTTTTGTTTTCAATTTGTCTTTTGTTTTCGGTTACATCCCTTTCAGCAGTTGCGTATGTAGATACAAAAATAGCGGAAAGTTATTATGTTGCTGAACAGGATACTTTGAAATTTAACGGTTTGCCGTTGGAATGTAAGGCAACCGATATTGAAGTTTCGGTTGGGCTCAAAAATAGTTCCTCTGTAAACGGGTATAAAACCCGTGTTTCGCTGTTTGGGTTTATACCTGTAAAGACGGTTAATGTTACTAAAACTAAAACCGCAGAGGTTGCAGTATTAGGTACGCCGTTTGGGTTAAAGGTCTATACCGAGGGTGTTTTGGTAGTCGGTTTCAGTGATGTTGAAACAAAAAACGGCACCGAAAATCCCGCAAAACAGTGTGGAATTAAGGTAGGTGACGTAATTTTGTCGGTCAACGGAAAGACAGTTACGTCAAACACGGGAATGCAAAAAGAAATTTCCAAAATAAAGGGACAAGCTTGTGAATTGGTGGTAAAACGCGGAGAAAAGGAGTTTACAGTTAGTTTAACTCCGGTGCTTTCAAAAGCGGATAAAACTTATAAAATCGGTCTTTGGATTAGGGATAGTTCAGCAGGAATAGGGACGTTGACCTTTTTTAGTCCCGAATTGGATGTTATAGCAGGCTTGGGTCATGGTATTTGTGATACCGATACGGGAGAGTTGGTGCCTTTCCAAAGCGGTGATTTTGTTAATGCTGAAATAGTAGGCGTAAAAAAGGCAAACGGAAAAACGGCAGGTGAACTGCAGGGGGTTTTTGCAAGCGGAGAAATAGCCGAATTGAGAGAAAATGACATTACCGGTGTTTACGGAAGTACCGAAAATATATCGACTGCTGTCAGCACATTAAAAATTGCCTTAAAGCAGGAGGTACAGGTAGGCAAAGCACAAATTATAACAACACTTGATGATGAGGGTGCAAAGATTTATGATTGCAAAATCGAGAAAGTGTACCATAACGATTCAAGTAAAATTAAGAATATGGTTATCAAAATTACCGACCAAGAGTTATTGCAAAAAACCGGCGGAATTGTGCAGGGAATGTCGGGTAGCCCTATAATCCAAAACGGTAAGTTAATCGGTGCGGTGACCCACGTTTTTGTAAACGATTGCACAAGCGGTTACGGCATCTTCGCCGAAAATATGCTCGAAACGGCTAAAGACGTGGTAAATGATAATTAAAAGAAGCGTCATAAAAATAGCACACCTACTTGACAAAGTAAAGTAGGTGTGCTATTATGTTATACAATGTATCAAAAGGAGGTGCTTTTCTTGGATAATTCTCAAATGCTTAAAGGTGTTTTGGAAGGCTGCGTATTGAGTATCATTGTAAAAAGAGAAACCTATGGATATGAGATTTTAACAAAGCTTGAGGAGGCGGGTTTTCAAAATATAGGGGAAGGCACATTGTATCCGGTACTTACAAGGCTTGAAAAAAAAGGATATATATTGTGTCGAAAGGAGAAGTCACCCTTTGGTCCTATAAGAAAATATTATTCCGCTTCGGATGACGGAATAAGACACTTTAAACTTTTTAAAAAAAGCTATTATGAAATAACTGATAAAGCTATGAACATTTTAGGAAACGAGGAAAAATAATGATAGATAGTTACGCTTTTTATACAGACAAATTAAAAGGTGAATATTTAGAAACCTTTAAACAAATTGAGTTTTACTGCTTAACAGTGGAGATGGACGATGATTCCAGAGAAGACCGTTTAAACGAGCTTTTGGATATGTTTATCAGCGCTCAGGAGTCGGGCAAGCCGGTCAAAAAAATTATTGGAAATGATATTCAGCAGTTTTGCACGGAGTTTTGCTCTGATGTTGATTTTAAAAGCTGGATGCTTTTTTTCTTCGATAAAATTAAATTTGCACTTTGGTATATTTTTGTTTTTTCTTTTATAGATTTGCTTTTTGTAATTGCGGATATTATAAATGGAGAAAAAGCTTCCATTTGGGAAGCGGAAGGATTTTTTATAGGTGGATCTCTTATTGGTTTTGCATTTTATATAGTATTATCTTCCGTATTCAATCTTATTTTTAGATACATTATTCATAAACTTAAAAAAATTCCTACTAAATTCCAAAGAACTATGTATTACATATTTTCTTTTTTGGCAGGTCTTGTTTTGTTGTTTTTAGTATTCCATAATGTCCCTGAATTCAGTATACCACTTTTAGCCTCATTAATATTAAGTGGTGTTTGCTTGTTGCTATATTATGTATTAAATCACGATCGTATAAAACAACGCAAGAGTAAAAAAGTGCATTTTTGGGATATGGTGGCGAAAGAAATGCAAAATGATAAAAATAAATATAAGCCATTTATTAAGCAATATAACAGAATTAACAAACGCCGTATAAAAAAAGGCAAAGAATGTATGACTCACGAAGAGTTTTTAGACAAGAAGGAAAATTCAGCTAATGCAACCAAAAAGTCAAAATGGTTTTTTGCTGTATTTCCTGTTTTAATTACAGCTTTTTTCTTTTTAGTTACTGATTTTGAGAGTGTTATAGATATGGTTATATTTGTTTTTATAATGCTGGGCATAGAATATTTGATAATGTATTTTATGTATAAATTGGAATGTGAGGCGATCAAGGAAAACCTTAGATTGATAGCTGAACTTCGCAAAAATCCAGAAAAATTTGAGGAATAAAAAACACAGAACCTTCCTCTGAATTCATCAAATTAATTATTTATTGGTCCTATATTGACACACTCGTGTCGGGTAGCCCGATAATCCAAAATGGTAAACTTGTTGGTGCGGTTACACACGTTTTTGTAAATGATTGCACAAGCGGTTACGGTATATTTGCCGAAAATATGCTTGAAACGGCTAAAAATGTGGCAAATGAATAATTAAAAGAAGTATCATAAATGAACAGCATCCCGATTTTTCGGGATGCTGTTTTAAAATAATCTTTAGAATTACTCTGCAAACTGGCTGTTGTAAAGTTCGTAGTAGAAGCCTTTTCTATTTAACAGTTCTTTGTGGTTGCCGTGCTCAATAATATTGCCGTCCTTCATAACCAAAATCACGTCGGAATGTTTAATGGTCGAAAGTCTGTGTGCAACAACAAAGCTTGTGCGACCTACCATAAGCCGTTTAAATGCGTGTTGGATATGCATTTCGGTTTTAACGTCAATTGATGAAGTAGCCTCGTCTAAAATCAGCATAGGCGGCAAGCAGAGCATAATTCTTGTAATACAAAGCAACTGCTTTTGACCCTCTGACAAACTTCCACCATCCTCGCCCAAAACAGTATCGTAGCCGTTAGGCAGACGTTTTATAAAACTGTGAGCGTGGGTTGATTTTGCGGCGGCAATAATTTCCTCGTCAGTAGCGTCAGGGTTACCCATTGTGATATTTTCCTTTACAGTACCTGATTTCAGCCAGGTTTCCTGTAAAACCATTCCGTAGTTACGTCTTAAACTGTGGCGGGTGACATTTTTAATGTTTTGCCCGTCAACAGTAATTTCGCCACCCGTCACATCATAAAACCTCATAAGCAGGTTAATCAAGGTAGTTTTACCGCAACCGGTAGGACCGACTATAGCAATCTGCTGACCGCTTTCAAAGTTCAGTGTAATTCCGTCAATCAATGGTTTTTCAGGTACATATGAGAATTTAACGTTATTTAATGCAACGTTACCCTTAGCAGTCGGCATTTCGGGTAAATGTTCGTCAGAAACCTCTGACGGTTGCTCAATTAACCGGAATACTCTTTCTGCCGAAGCAATTGCCGATGACAACTCGGTTATAACACCGGAAATTTCATTAAACGGTTTGGCATATTGGCTGGCGTAACTCAAAAGAATTGACAATGCACCGACAGTGAACGAGGGTGTTGAGATAACTGTCAAAGCACCGACAAGGCAAACAATTGCATAAATAATTGAGTTGATAATTCTGGTAGAGGGGTTAACCATTGAGGAAAAGAAGATTGCACGAAGTGAGTGTTTTCTTAAATCTTCGTTAATTTCGTCAAACTTCTTTATGGCTTCAGTGTGATGGCAAAATGCACCGATAACCTTTTGGTTGGTAACCATCTCATCGATAAAGCCAGTTTGTTTGCCTCTCGTTTCGGACTGCAGTTTAAACATTGAGTAGGTTCTGCTCGCAATGAACTTTGCTACAAGCAGTGAAACCGGGGTGAGGACGACTACAATAGTAGCAATTTTCCAGTTGATTGTGAACATAAGCACAACCGTGCCTAACACGGTCATAACACCCGTAAACAACTGCGAAAATCCCATTAGTAAGCCGTCTGCAAGGGTGTCAACATCACTGATAATTCGGCTTACAGTGTCACCGTAAGGGTGGGTGTCGATATAAGAAAGAGGTAATGTTTGCAGTTTCTTAAATGCTTTACTTCGCATATCGTGAACAAGATTGAATGTCAACCGATTGTTACAAATGCTCATTAGCCAAAGCGTAACGGCGGTTAAAATAACCGATGCGATAATTTGAAAAATAATGTTATTTATTTTCTCAAAGTCAACATTACCAACGCCTATAATACAGTCAATTGCATTACCTACCAATACAGGGATATAAAGAGTAAGTGCTACATTAATTAAAGCGAGAAAAATTGAAAAAGCGAAAAGAATTTTTTGTTTTCCCAATACCGACAATACTTTAAGGAGGGTTTTGGTTTTCATTTAAACTTCCTCCTTATCTAACTGTGAACGGCAGATTTCGGCATAAACTTCGCACGAATTTAACAATTCCTCGTGAGTGCCGATACCGATAGCCTCGCCGTCGTCCAAGCAAATAATTTTGTCACAATTCATTATGGAAGATACTCGTTGAGAAACCGTAAAAACGGTTGGCTTTTCAGGTAGAAGGGCCAATGCCTTGCGTAGTTCTGCTTCGGTCTTAAAGTCAAGCGCCGAGGCAGAATCGTCTAAAATCAAGATTTCAGGGTTACCTACTAATGCACGGGCAATACAAAGCCTTTGGCGTTGTCCGCCTGAAAGATTACGTCCGTTTTGTTCAATTTCTGCGTTTAATCCGCCTTTAGTTGTAACCGTTTCTTCGGCTTGGGCAGATTTTAATGCCGACCACAATTCCTCGTCAGTAGCCACTTTTCCGCCTAAAGTGAGGTTATCTCTTACAGTGCCTTTAAAAAGCACTGACTTTTGGGGAACAATGCCGATTTTACGGCGTAAATCTTCGGTGTTGTAGGTTTTGACATCTTTGCCGTCAACTAAAACAGTACCTGAAGTTGCACCGTAGAAAAGGGGAATAAGATTTACCAAGGTGGATTTTCCTGAACCGGTTGCACCGATAATTCCAATTTTTTGACCCTTTTCGGCAGTGAAGTTAAGGTTTACTATTGATTCTTCACCTGCACCGTTATATTTAAACGAAACGTTTTTGAATTCAACGGCAAATGCACTTGTGATGTTTTCGTCAGCCGATAAAGGCTCTATAAAGTTTTCACGGTTTAGTACAGCATCAACGCGTGATGAAGATGCAAGCGCTTTATTAACCGTCATAATCATATTAGCAAGTTTAATTAACTCAACCAAAATTTGTGACATATAGTTATATAATGCCACGATTTCACCCTGGGTTAAGGTGCCGTTATATACACGGTGTCCGCCAACATAAATTATCAAAATAACCGCTGTGTTGATCACAACATAGGTTAACGGGTTCATTAAAGCTGAAATTTTACCAACCAACCTTTGTAAAGCGGTTAGACTGTTGTTGGTTTCTTCAAATTTACTGATTTCCTCTGACTCTTGACGGAAAGCACGGATAACTCGCACGCCTTTTAAAGATTCGCGTGTATTAAGGGTGAGTTTGTCTGCTTTAGCCTGTACTCTTTTGTACATTGGCACTGTTACGTACATTATTGCAACAACAATTATCGCTAAAACGGGGATAGATGCCGCAAAAATCAATGCCGATTTTACGTCAACCGTAAATGCCATAATCATTGCACCAAAAACAATAAAAGGTGAGCGTAAAAGTAACCTCAATGCAAGGTTTACACCGGTTTGCACTTGGTTGATGTCACCGGTTAAACGGGTGATAAGTGTTGAGGTGCCGATTGTGTCCAAATCGGTATATGAAAAACTGTTGATTTTTTTGAAAAGTGCCGACCTTAAGTCGCAAGCAACACCAACTGAGGCTTTTGCGGCAAAATACTGTGCTATCAATGCACAAATAAAGCCGATAACACCTAATGCCGCCATTAGAATACTTCTTGAAATGATATACGATTTATCTTGAAGACCGATACCTTTATCAATAATGTCTGCAACAACTAAAGGTACAAAAAGTTCAAACAACGCTTCGGTTAGTTTGAAAAGGGGACCTAAAATAGCTTCGACGCGGTACCGCTTCATATATTTTAAAAGATTTTTCACTTATCTCACCGCCTGAAAAACGAATATATATTTTAATTAAATATATTACAATATATTATATCAGAATAAACATTAAAAGCAAGTAAATAAATTTTTTACTTCACAAATCAGTGCTTTTGTGTTAAGATATCTTTGGTGATAAAAATGGAACAGAAAAAGATTGACAGAATTTCGGAATTAACACGCATTTCACGTACACGTGAGTTGACCGAAGAAGAACAAAAAGAAAGAGCAATATTAAGACGTGAGTATATTGACGCTTACAAAGCCTCTTTAACAGGTATTTTAGAAAACACTTATATTCAAGAGTCTGACGGCACAAAACGTAAATTAGAAAAGAAAAAGTAATAATTTTTGGGCATAATAATCTCTGTAAAGATAAAAAAGGAGATTGTTTATGCTTACAGAAATTGAAATGTTAAATTTTGTCCGCCAAAATGTTCAGATGGGCATTGACGGTATAAAGTTGGTTATTGACGATACCGACGATAAAGACTTTTATAAAGAGTTAGAGCGTGAGTTATACGAATACAACGAGGTGTATAATGAGGCTGATTCGTTGTTAGAGCAAATCGGCGGCGAGCGTCAAGATGTCCATGCGGCTGCTAAAATTGCCGCACATTTAACCGCAAGGGTGAAAAATTTTAACGGCTCAACTTCTAAAATTGCAGAGTCTATGATTCAGGGCAGTACAATGGGCGTTACCAAGCTTATTAAGCATATCAATGAGTATAATGGCGATGACAGAGCCTTAAAAATTGCTGAAAAGTTGGTTAAAACCGAAGAGCAGAATATTGAAAATCTTAAAAAGTTTTTGTGATACTGTAAGGAATAGGGAGGGCTTGCCCTCCCTATAAATAATACATATTTGGGTGAGAAAATGAAAATTATTTTGGCTTCAAAATCGCCGAGACGAAAGGAAATTTTAGAAACCTTAGGGTTTAAGTTTTCAATTGTTACTGCAGATACAGATGAAAGTTCAAATGAAACCGACCCCCGTGCTTTAACTAAAGATTTAGCATGCCGTAAGGGTAGGGATGTTGTAAAAACGCTTGATGACAGCGATGTGCTGGTTATATCCTGCGACACTGTTGTGTGGTGTGACGGTAAAATTTTAGGTAAGCCTCAAAGTAAAGAAGACGCAATAGGGATGTTAAGATTGTTGTCGGGCAGAAAACATACCGTAACAAGCGGTTTGTCGCTTTCCTTAAATGGTAAAACAGTTACCGACAGTGAAGATACCGACGTTTATTTTGCGGAGTTGACCGAGAGTTTTATTGAAAAATATGTTGAATCGGGCGAACCTATGGATAAAGCCGGCAGTTATGCTGTGCAGGGTGTTGCTTCAATGTGGATTGAAAAAATTGACGGATGTTATTTTAATGTTGTCGGACTTCCTGTAAGACTTCTTTGTAAATTACTGCAAAATTTAGGCTTAGACCCTCAAACACTTGCAATGAATAGTTAAAATTAAACCGCTTGACTTTTAAGAATGTCAAGCGGTTTTTTACATTAATTTAAATAATAGGCGGTTCGGGTTCACGGCGGTATTTCGGCAACGGTGACTGATAAGGAAACATATCTTTAGCGGTGATTATGTTATTATATTCTTCTGTGTTTTCACCGCAGTAAATGGTGCCGACAGTATCTTCAGGTTCTTCAGGGATTGGATTAAATTTTTTCTTTTTATCCATACAAAAACGCTCCTTTCAAGTGTAGTGTTTACAAAGGAGCGTTTATTTATTCTTATTTGGTTTTGTAAATAATTGTGAAATCTATTGTTGCGTCTACCGTTGAAAAATAAACATTTTTGTAAGATTTGTCATAAATGTATGACGTCGGTACCGAAACAACTGGAATAACAGCCGATTCATTCGATAAAATATTGGCACACGAATTAAGAGCCACATCCTTGTCGTGACGAGTATTCGCATCATTTAACTCAATTACGCTTTGGTCAAAATCGGTGTTGAAAAGATAAAATCCTAATGTTGAGTTGGCAAAATTTTTCAAAACATCTTGGTTTGAGCCTTCTAACGGTACTAATGCAACCGTAAAGTTTCCGGATTTAACCTTTTCAAGCAATTGGGATTCGGAGTTTACTTTCGTAATATTAACATAAGCACCCAAATGGTTTTGCCATTGGGAAACAATGTCACCTAAAATAGAGTTGATTTCACTGTTTTGTGCAGTTAAAACGGAAATTGAGGGCAGTTTCTTTCCTTTAAATTCCTGTAACGCCTCTAAAAATTCGGTTCTCGCGGTGGGGGAGTCAAACTGATATGCGTAATTAGGAATGTTAGAAAGTGACTTGTTATCAAAAACTATAGATTTAGGCACTGAAAAGCGTTGACTCATTCTTACGGAAAAATATTCCTTGTGAACTGTCTTGGCAAAAGCAGAGGTAAGTTTTGAGTTTTTTCCTATTTCGGTGTTTTTGTTAAAAATTAATGCATAGGTTTTTGAAAATCTTGAGATAATATTATACTCCGATTGGTTAATTGAAGTCCAATCGTTTATTGAGTTTATAGCCATACCGATTTCTTTGCTGTTGATTCGTTCAACGCTGTTTTTACCGGTTGAACTAACCGTAATAAACACACTTTCCGGTGCGGTTTTGCGATTTTTATGGTTTTCGGTAATTTGTAATTTTATTTGGCGTTCATTCCAGCGTGCAACGGAATAGTCACCGTTGGTTAAAATATACTCACGTGAAAGGCCGTATTTTCCGCCGCTTTTTTCAAAAAATGTGCGATTGCAGGGCTTGAATACTGCCGAAGTTAATAACTTTAAAAAGTCTTCGTCAGGTTTTAAAAGTTTAATTAAAAATGATTTAGAATCAATCTGTTTAATGTATTCAATATTATCAACCGACTTAACAGAGGGTGAAGCGGTTAGAGGGTCTTTGGCACGGTTTACGGCAAAGACAAAATCGTCAGCAGTGACGGGTGTGCTGTTTTTCCATTGGCAATCTTTGATTTTAAAAGTGTATGTCAGCTTATTGTCGCTTACTGTGTAGGTTTCTGCAAGGTCGGGTACGATATTACCGTCTATGTCTTCCTTAAAAAGTCCCTTAAAGCAGTTGCGTACAGCTAAAAGCTCGCCATAGGTTTGTGCTTTTTGTGGGTCAAGGTTATAGGGCATTTCCTCAACACCGAAGTATATTGAAAAAGACTCATCCATGCACCCTGACAAAGTCAAGGTCGGGAGTAAAGTGATTATACATAAAAGTATTAATATTGTGCTTTTAAACCTTAATTTAGCCATTTTTATTCACCCCATCATCGATAGTATAATTAAAAAGTGTAAAACAGTCAATAAATTTTAAAAAAATTCGGTAAATGTAAAGAAAAACACTTGACAGACTGACGTTTGGTGTGTATAATACTTGCTGTAATGAAAAACACTTTACAGAAGGTGAGTGCTTTGCCCAAGGATTTGAGCGTGGTTTTGCTTCTTGATTACTATGGCGGCTTACTTCCCGAAAAGCAACGCCGTCTGGTAGAATTATATTACTGTGATGATTTGTCATTAGCTGAAATATCCGAGGATGAGGATATAACTCGGCAGGGGGCAAGGGACGCAATAGTGCGTGCTGTTAAAAAACTTCACGGGTTTGAAAATACAATTGGCTTTGCGAAAAAGAGCGATACTTTAAAGCGATTGTTTGAAAAGTATGAGTCGGATAAAACCGATAAAAATTTAGAAGCCTTGAAAAAGGCAATTGAAGAGATATAAAGGCAGGTGACACAAATGGCATTCGAAGGTCTTTCGGAAAAATTATCGGCGGCTTTTAAAAAGTTGCGTTCAAAAGGTAAATTAAGCGAGGGCGATTTAAAGGATGCCATGCGTGAAGTCCGTCTTGCTTTATTAGAGGCTGACGTTAACTATAAGGTTGCTAAAGAGTTTACTAATTCGGTTGTTGAAAAAAGTATTGGTCAAAAGGTTTTAGAGAGTTTAACTCCCGCACAGATGGTTATTAAAATCGTCCGTGATGAATTGACTGAACTTATGGGTTCAGAAAACGCAAGGATTAATACTGCCAATAAAATCCCGACCATTATTTTAATGTGCGGTTTGCAAGGTTCAGGTAAAACTACCCACTCGGCAAAATTGGCTAACCGTTTGAAATCTCAAGGACATAGACCGATGCTTGTCGGCTGCGATATTTACCGTCCTGCCGCAATTGAGCAGTTAAAGGTTTTGGGTGCTAAAATTAATGTACCCGTTTTTGAAAAAGGTACACAAAAGCCTGAAAAAACCGCTATTGAGGCTGTAAAACACGCAAGAGATTACGGTAACGATTTTGTTATTTTAGATACCGCCGGTCGACTTCATATTGATACCGAGCTTATGGATGAATTAAAACGTATCTGTAAAGCGGTTGAGGTTAATGAGATACTTTTGGTTGTCGACTCGATGGTAGGTCAGGATGCCGTAAATATTGCTAAAGCTTTTAACGAGGTTTTGGAAATTTCGGGTGTTATCTTAACTAAGTTAGACGGTGATACCCGTGGCGGTGCCGCATTGTCGGTTAAATCGGTTACCGGCAAACCCATTAAATTTATCGGTACCGGTGAAAAGATTGACGATTTGGAAGAGTTTCACCCCGACCGTATGGCGTCGCGAATCCTCGGCATGGGTGACGTGCTTTCGTTTATCGAAAAGGTTGAAACCCAAATCGATGAAAAAGCCGCTTTAGAAGCTGCAAAACGTCTTGAGGAAAACAAGTTTGACCTAAATGACCTACTTGCCCAGTTCCAACAGATTAAGAAGATGGGCAATTTAAAACAACTTTTATCTATGATGCCGGGTGTTGGCAATCAGATAAAGGATATGGATATTGACGATAAATCAATGCAACGGATTGAGGCTATTATCACCTCAATGACTGCAAAGGAACGTGCGAAACCTGAAATTTTGAATGCTTCTCGCCGTAAGCGTATCGCGGCAGGTTGCGGACAAAGAGTAGAGGACGTTAACCGATTGATGCGTCAGTATGAGCAGATGAAAAAAATGTTCAAGCAAATGAACAATAATTCCAAGAAAAACAAATTTATGAAGGGTATTGGGGGCTTCCCCGGTATGCCAAATGACTTCAAATTCTAAAAGTTATTTAAGGTTATTCCTTTAATATAAATTCTATATAGGAGGTACATTAAAATGGTTAAAATCAGACTTTGCCGTATGGGTGCTAAAAAGGCTCCGTTCTACCGTGTAGTTGTTGCCGATTCAAGATATCCTAGAGACGGTCGTTTCATCGAGTCTATCGGTTACTACAACCCTATGACCGAGCCGGCTACCGTTCAGATTGATGCTGACGCAGCTAAAAAGTGGATTGCCAATGGTGCTCAGCTTACCGACACTGTTAAGGACATCCTCAAGAAGAACAACGTTCTTTAATGAGCAACAGGAGTAAATTATTATGACAGAATTGCTTGTTACTATTGTTTCGGGTTTGGTTTCCCAGCCCGAAAGCGTAACTGTTACCGTTGACAAGCCTAATGAAGAGGGCGTTATCGTATACCATCTTCATGTTGCCGAAGGTGATATGGGCCGCGTTATCGGAAAGCAGGGTAGGATTGCTAAGGCTATACGCGTTGTAATGCGTGCTGCCGCAAACCGTAACAACGAAAAAATTGCTGTTGAAATTGACTAAGCAGCAAAGCCACACCCCTCAATTTGAGGGGTGTTCTTTTTTGTTGAAAAAGTTTCAAAGTTATGCTATACTTGTTGAAACATAAATTTTCTTTTAGGAGATTGTTATGCCTGAAAAGTTTTTGGAAGCCGGTAAAATTGTTGGTACACATGGTGTACGCGGTGAAATGCGTGTTCAACCGTGGTGTGATACTGCTGAATTTTTGGCAAAATTTAAAAAGCTTTATATAAAAAAAGACGGTAGCGAGTGTTTGTCGGTAAAATCCCGTGCTCACGGTAATATGTGTCTTGTAAAGGCAGACGGAGTAGATTCTATTGAGGCTGCCGAAAAGCTACGCGGTAAGGTCGTTTTCATTGACCGAGAAGACTGCAAATTGCCTAAAGGTAGTTACTTTATAAGCGATATTGTGGGTTGTACCGTTTTTGATGCCGATACAAATGAAGAATACGGTGTTATTTCCGAGGTTTCCGAAACGGGTGCAAATGATGTTTGGCACATAAAACGCGGAGAGAATGAATACTATATCCCCAATGTCCCAACCTTTGTAAAACAGGTTGATGTAGAAAATAAAAAGGTGTTTATTACACCGCTTAAAGGAACTTTCAGTGATGAAGATTGATATTTTAACTTTGTTTCCCGAAATGTGCGAAAAAGTGCTGAATGAAAGCATTTTGGGTAGAGCTCAAAAGGCAGGAATAGTCGAGCTTGAGGCTCACGATATCCGTGAATTTGCCGGAAACAAGCATAACCGCGTTGACGATGCACCTTATGGTGGCGGAAAAGGTATGGTTATGCAGGCCGAACCGATTTATCAGTGCTATAAAAGTCTTTATTCGGAGAACGAGGCAAAACCCCATTTAATTTATATGTCGCCTAAAGGTAAAACCTTTAAACAGGCAGACGCTGTAAGGCTTGCACAGTATGACCGAATAGTTTTACTTTGCGGTCATTATGAGGGCGTTGACCAACGTGTTATTGACGAAATTGTAGATGAAGAAATTTCAGTAGGTGATTACGTTTTAACCGGTGGTGAACTGCCGGCACTCATTGTGACCGACGCTGTTTGCCGTATGATTCCAGGCGTTTTGCCTGAAGAGGTGTGTTTTACCGAAGAAAGCCATTTTAACGGTTTGTTAGAATATCCGCAATATACTCGTCCTGAAGTGTGGCACGATGTTGCCGTGCCGGAAGTTTTAATGTCAGGGCATCATTTGAATATTTCCAAGTGGCGAGAGGAACAATCGTTAGAAGTAACTAAAAAAATGCGTCCTGATATGCTAAAAGATAATAAATAATTGATTTTTGTATTATATACATATAAGTTATTCATTTCTTATGTTCAATTTTCACAAAGTTGCAGATAAGTTTTTGACCTAATTTGTCGCAAAACGAAAACTTTGAAATTTACTTTAAACTAATTGTTGACTATTGAACATAATGTGGTATAATGATTAAGTCTTAAGACACAGTTGTGTGTTTTTTGCTTAAATTTCAAATTTTTCTGTTAAAATTTTTTAATGGTATTTCAAGACAATAAAGGAGTATTATTATGTTCGTAAAAGATGTTGTCGTACAGAATCAGGTTGGTCTTCATGCACGTCCTGCTACTTTCTTTATCCAGAAAGCTAATGAGTTTAAGTCTTCCATCTGGGTTGAGAAGGAAGAGCGTCGTGTTAACGCAAAGAGCCTTCTTGGTGTTCTTTCTTTAGGTATTGTCGGTGGCACTGCAATCCGTATCATTGCTGACGGCGGTGACGAGCAGGCTGCAGTTGAGGGTCTGGTTGCTCTTGTAGAGTCCGGCTTCGCTGAATAATTTCAATAAAATAGGTTTAATTAATATGCACCCCAAAAGTGTCAACTTTGGGGTGCATATTGTTGTTTTATTCTTTATTTTCTTTCTTTTGTTTTCTTTCTGTATGTTTTTTCGATAGAAAATTATATAGCAAATATCCGGTAATTCCCAATACTCCGGCAATTGTAAAAATGATAATTGTGCTTAAGTATTTTTGCTCGCTGAAGGTTGAACCTGCAAAGGTTGAAGTCACAACCGAAGGGATTCTGCAAAATGTACTGATAATCATAAACGTACCAAATTTAATTTTTGTTACACCGGCAAAATAGGTGAGCAGGTCTTTGGGTGTGCCGGGGATAAAATAGAGTAAAGCCATAAGCCCAACTAACTTTTTGTCGTCATTTAAAAATTTTAACCTTTTCAGGTCTTTTTGGTCAATCATAATTGAGGTGAATTTGCGACCTAACAGACGGGTTAAACCGAAAATCAAAAGTGTCGCTAATGCCGAACCGATAAGACACAAAACAGTTCCCATAATACCGCCGAATGCATAGCCTGCACCGATTTCAATAAACTCGCCCGGAATAAATGCAAACACAACCTGTAAAAATTGAACGCCCAAAAACACTAAAACACTTTCAATTCCGTTGTTACCGATAAACTCGCGAAAATTTTCAGGGTCTTTGGCGGTTTCTATAAGTTTCGGACCTAAAGTGACAGTGCCTAAAACCATTAGTGCTGTAAATACGGCAACCGATATTAAAAGATAAATATTACGCCCTGAAAAGAAGTTTTTAATTTTAGTTTTAATTTCGGTCACCGCCTTCAAATTGAACTTTTATGAAATTATACCATTGCTTTCGACATTTTACAACATTAAAATATTATAAAATAACTTGAATATAAGAATATTTGTGGTAAAATATAGATAGTTATTTTGTAATTTGAGTAAAGAGGTGTATTATGAAACTTGATAATAAGAGAACAGTTTTAATCGGGCTTTCTTTTATGGGGATTCTCGCGTTTTGGCAGCTTTATGACCAGGTAGTCCCGTACTTGTTAGAAAGCCAATTCGGTCTTAAAACTTTTGCCGCTAACGCCATTATGTCTATTGATAACATTTTGGCTATTTTTATGTTGCCGTTGTTCGGTTGGATTTCCGACCGTACTAATACCCGTTTAGGCAAGCGTACACCTTATATTTTGTTCGGTACGGTTGCGGCTGCTGTCTTGCTTGTGGCTTTGGGTGTGTTTACTCAAATTAATAATTTCTGGGGATTCTTCATTACACTTATGGTGTTGCTTGTTACTATGGCAATTTATCGCACACCGGCGGTTGCCTATATGCCGGATGTCACCCCTAAACCGTTACGCAGTAAGGCTAATGCTATTATAAATCTTGTGGGTTATTTGGGCGGTATTTTCACAACTGTTGTTATGATGTTTATGCTCAAAAGTGAAAAGCAAACAGACGGCAGTTCGAGTTATACTTCCGACCAATCATTTTTACCGGTGTTTACAATTATTGCCGTCTTTATGTTGGTTGCTGTGCTTGTTCAGACGTTTTCCGTTCGTGAAACTAAGTTGCCTCACGTAGAGGATGAGCCTCAGGAAGTACAAACAGGCGGTAAAATGGCAAAACCGGTTTTCCGTAGCCTCGTTTTAATTTTGGCTTCGGTGTTCTTGTGGTTTATGGCTTATAATGCTGTCACCACTGCATTTTCAAGATACTGTGTTAACGTTTGGGGGACCGACCTCGGCACTTCATCGAGTTATCTTTTGACCGCAACCGTTGCCGCAATTGCTGCATTTATTCCTCTTGGAATGTTGTCCTCTAAAGTAGGAAGAAAAAAGACGGTTCTTATAGGCGTTGCAATGATGACTGTGTGTTATGCTATTGCAATCTTAATCCGTCATCAGACACCCATTATGTACCTTATTTTCGGTATTGTCGGTATCGGTTGGGCGGCGATTAATGTTAACTCGTTCCCGATGGTTGTTGAAATGAGTGCTGGCTCGGATGTCGGTAAATATACCGGTTTTTACTACACCTTCTCAATGGCGGCACAGATTACCACGCCGCTTTTGTCAGGTTACTTAATTGACAATTTAGGACTTGGATATTCGGTTCTTTTTCCGTATGCTGTGCTGTTCTCTGCACTTTCTTTTGTTACAATGCTGTTTGTTAAACACGGTGATTCCAAACCGCAGAAAAAGGCTTCGGCTTTGGAAAGTTTTGATGTGGAGGATTAACCGTGACCGTTTTAATGTTTTTTATCGGTGCGGTTGTGCTACTCAGTGCAGTTTATCTTTTCTTGGTTTTCCCAAGCATTCGTCGGCATAAGGATTTAAAACTTATTGAGGGAAAGTTTATTGCTCACCGAGGCCTGCACGACCTAACCGAAAACACACCGGAAAATTCACTTCCTGCATTCAAACAGGCTGTGGAGTTGGGATTTCCTATTGAAATCGATATTCATTTGACTTTAGACGGCGAAATCGTTGTTTTTCACGATGATATCTTAGACCGTATGTGCGGGGTTTCGGGCAGGGTAGAGGATATGACTTTACCTGAGCTAAAGGCACTGCGATTAGGTGACACAAACTGCGAAATACCGACTTTAGAGGAATGTTTAAAGACGGTTAACGGTAAGGTGCCGTTACTGATTGAATTTAAATGTGTTTCTTTGAAATGTGCATTACTTTGTCAAAAGGCTGACGAGATTTTAAAAGGGTATAACGGTAGTTATCTCATTCAATCTTTTTATCCTACGGTACTTCGGTGGTATAAAAGAAATAGACGGGATATATGTCGCGGTCAGCTTGCGGAAAGCTTTAAAAATGCGAGTATTGAAAAGAAAATGTCCGGCAATATGCTATTTAATTTTTTGGGAAGACCTGATTTCGTGTCATATAAACATACCGACGCTAAAAATTTATCACGTATGTTTGTTACAAAATTAGGTGCATACCCTGTTGGGTGGACTTTTCAGTCACAATGCGAGCTGAATAAAAACGGTAAGTACTTTAAAACGCATATTTTTGAGTTGTTTTTACCTGATGAAAAATAAATGTTTTACATAAGAAAAGCGACCTGCCTTGCAGGTCGCTTTTTGTTGCGTAGAAAAACTTACGGATTGCAAATAAGAGTTTTCTTGTCAATCGGAACTTTGCATTTTTTGATTTCTTCCAATTGAGTTTTGGGGTTAAATAATTTGCCGTCTTCACGCTGATAAAGGTGAACATAGTTGAAAATTGCTTCAGAAACCTCCGGCTCTTCCTCAGGGTTGTCGGTGCCTTGAAGTCTGGTTGACATAATAACAAACATTGGTTGATGGAAACATTTATAGTAATCCTTTGTAATATCAACCGAGAGGTAGCAAACGCCGTCCATATAAAATTCCATATGCTCGGGGGTCCAGTCAAGGCCGAATTTGTGGAAATTTTCCTTTAAACCGTCACCAGGTCTGCAATGTGAACGGCGAATTTGTGGACTGAAACAGTGAATACAATCGTGACCTCCCTTGTTTTCACCGTTTTCGTCAGTGTAATTCCACCAGCGGTGAAGATTGGCATAAGCACAAACGTTACTGCCAAATGTTTCAACAATATCAACCTCAGGCATTACGTCAAAGTCATATCCGGCACCCACCATCCAAATTGCAGGAATAGCACCTTTACCGGGACCAAATTTTGCTTCAACCTCTAAATACCCGTAGAGGAAAGCCATGTTATCAACGGTTCTTACGGTACCGCCGGAATACTTGTGTTCGCCGTCGTGACGTCCGACAATGTGAAGAGCACCATCTTTAACATATGAGCTTGAATCGGAATCAGCAAAATCAATAACATCTTGAACTTCGGATATATCCTCACCTGATGCCTTGTAAACTTTAGTCATAACTCCAACTTCACGTGTCCATTTATTGCTATCAAGCTTGTCACCGTCGAAGTTGTCATCCCAAACCACTCTGTAACCGTTCATTACCATAAAAAAACCACCTTTCAATGTGAAAAAAATAAGGTTAACGGGAATTTTTCCCATTAACCTCATTATAAATTTATAAAATTTAAATGTCAACTGAATTTCATTATAATTTTTATTTTTTAAAAAGTTTTTTAATTACTTTTATCATTTTCTTCAATTCGGCAGTTTTGTTGAAGAAAATCATACCGAAGAAGAATAGTGCAATTACTAACCCTAAGCCGATAATGACTGATAAAATAATGATAATTACTTTAAGAATTTTCCATGCAACCGAGCCTTCACTCTTCTTAACCTCATCTTTCTCGGTTACCAGCATAAACTGTGTGCATTCATTGGTCTCGACAGGTGCATAGCCTCCGGTAGCGGTTACCTTGTAGCAAGCAATCGAGTCGTCTACCTTTTTCTGATAAACAGTTATTTCCTTGCCTGTGAAAGTATCATCAACGGGAAGATAAACGGTGATAGAGCCGTCGTAACCGTCACTTGTGAATTTGACATCGTATGCCGAAATTATTTTGCCCCAGCTGGCTGATGTTGCAAGTATAGAATACGTTTCACTGTTTGGGTCAAGTGCAGATGCAGAAACAGTGGCTTCGGGGTTAAAGTAACCTGCGATTTTGACCGAAGAATTGCGGTCTAAAACCTGGAAGAATCCAAAACTTGAAATAGTCAGTTTACCCTCAACAAAGGTAACAGAATAGTTATCACCTAAAGAAAGGGTTCCTATTGTTATGGCATAATCTCCAACCTTGTTGCCGAGAACTCTTTCCAATTCTCCCGTTGCGGTGTTGCCGGGAAGTAATGTTTCAGAAAGAGTATAGGTTAATTGAGGCTGGGTGGCACCCAAACTCATAACAACATTATCAGCAGTGACAGTGATAGGGCGGGGAGTGATAGTTGCTTTGAGTTCTAATGTGCTTGAAGCAAATCCGTATTTTGCGGCATCGTTACCGGTAAGTTTTAAACCGCTTAAAATAACCTTGGTTGCTGTTTTGACATCTGGAGTGTCGAATTCTGCTTTTTCAAACGAGAATTTAACATCGTGGCCATCTTGAACACCTAAAAGCTTAAAGTTTTTATCGGTTACAACAGCATCGAGTTTTCCGTCATAAACCTTGGTTATAGCTTCACAACCTTCGGTTGAAAGGGTTACTTGAGGAAGTGTGGCAAGGTCTACGGTAAAGATAGGTGATTCGTCGTCGGGATAAAGATAATCTTCAATTTCTTCACCCTTATGTATTGTAGTTTTTACTGTACCTGCAATAAAACGCACTTCAACCTTTGTGTCAATGACTGTTGCAAGTTTATTACTGCAGCTTTTTAATTTTATGCAAAAATATTTATTAACCGGTGTTTCAGAGCCGAAATTGTAGGTTGCCTTGCCGTCGGTATTGGTTTTGGTGCTGACGGTAAAATCGTTTAATTTGGTTTCGTTGGTTATTCTTTCGGTATCTCCGCCCTCTAAATCTGCACTCATTACCTCAAACACAAAGTCAGTGTTTTGAGGCACTTTTCCGTCAATTTTACACTCGAAACTAAGCGTAAAAGGAGCAGGAGTTGTGTCGCTTTCGGTTGCAAAAGCCGTAAGCGGTAAAATTGCTGAAATCAGTGTTAAAAAAAATATGGCAATGCTTCTTTTGAATTTCATTTTCTGCCTCCGTTTTAAAGAGTAATATAAACATTATTATTAAGTGCATTCATTTATTCCGTCAGTAAATAATAAACGATTCGGTTTTAAACTTCAAGAAATATAACAAAATTGTAATCTAACCAAAGCATTTAAACCCGAATAGGTTAACAAAATTGATATTCATTACAGTAAAATGGTGTTACATATACTTGAAAATCTTAAAAATGTGTGGTAAAATATTCAATATAAATTCGGCAAAGCCGAGGATTTGGAAAAGAGGTGAAAACGGTGGCTGACTCAAGCTGTGATACTTGTACATATTTTGTCTTTGACGAAGATTATGACGGATATGTCTGTCTTGCTGATATGGATGAGGATGATTATATAAGATTTCAGGGTTTGAAGGATAAAGGCTGTCCGTTTTATCGCTTGGATGACGAGTATAAAATTGTCCGACGTCAAAACTGATGCGGAAAGTATAAAGGAGAATGATTATGGAAAAGTATGCATGGAAAGCAATTGTTTTAGAGGGTAAGCTTGATGAGTATATCAAGCGTCATGACGAGATTTGGCCCGAAATGTTAGACGTTTTAGCAGAAGCAGGTATCGTTAACTATTCAATTTGGAATGTGGGTAATGAACTCTTTGGCTATTACGAGTGTGAAAAGGGTATTGACTTTGCTGCAAAGGTACAGAGTGAAAGTCCGGTTGTTGACCGTTGGAATGAATATATGAAGGATGTTATGGTGATGGAACTTGACCCCGTTACCGGTGCACAGCCTCAATTAAAACAGGTGTTCAAATTCAAATAATTTTTTAAAATTTTGAGTTTGGTGGGGTAAAGTAATGCTTTACATATTGTCGGGTATTAAGCGTAGTGAAAATCAGTGGGTTTACCGAATTGTCGATTCGGTAAAAAAGCTCCTGATTCAAAAGAGAATAGATTTTATCGAAAGCTCAAATATTGACGAAACGGTAAAAAAGTGTGCTGAAACGGCAGGGGTAATTATGCTTCCTTTGAGTATGAATTCAGATACGCTTGATATCGTTAAACAGTGTAATAAAGAGGGCGTGCAGGTTATATTACCAAACGCTATTTTAAGCTCGGGTGAGCAGTATCGTTGTCACTGCATTCAGGGTGATATTTACGGAACTGTATCTAATATAATTAAGACGTTTAAGGCTAACCAAAAGCAGAGAATTGCTCTTTATGGCCCTAATGACAACTCGCAAAATGATATGGTTTTGGTTGATGCTTACTTGTCAAGAATAGGGTATAATGAGTGTGCTGTTTTTTATAATGAGGGCGGTTCTGTTAAGGAGTGCTATGAGGCGTTTTGCCGTGAATCCCAATTTGACGCGGTTATTTGTGCCAATGACTATGTCGCTTATCATTTGATTGAAAATCTGGAAAGAGATAACCCCCAGTATCTTGAAAAACTTTCGATTATCAGTTTTTCTAACACAATGCTTTCTAAACTTTGCAGAAGACCATTTACAAGCCTTGACCTTGATTTGGTTTCTATTGCCAACGCTGTTGCCGATATATACCGTATGGTCAATAAGGAAAAGAAGTATTATCGCGGTGTTACGGTTTATGTTGATTATCATGTTCACGAGCGTGAAACTACAAAAGGGATATCTTTTAAAAATATACGAGGAAGCGTTGATAACAAGGATACTCAATATCCGTCGGTGCCGCCGTATAATGTTGATAAGATTTATGACAGTTCTTATGAGATTTCGCGACTTGCCAATATTGACCTTACTTTGAATAAGCTTTCAAAGGGGGATTTATGGATTCTTTCGTATGTTTTGAGAAAATATACCAGAACTCAAATTTCCGAGGCTTCGTACCTGTCGCTTGAGGCGGTAAATTATCACCTTAAAAAGATGCGAGAGGCTTTTGGTTGCAGAACTACAAATGAAATGTATGAAAAATTAAATACAGTGCTTTCTGCAGAATATATTGAAAATTTTTTGCGGGAAAGTCAGTCGCTTTAAGCGTTAATTTGCCATCCTTTTTCAAAGGGTGGCTTTTTGTGTAGAAAAAGTGTAAATTTGAGTGAATATTTTACAAAATAATTGATACTTCAAATTACACACTTGATAGTATAAAATAGATAAGGGTATATTTAATAATAAAAACGGAGGTATTCATTATGAAGTACACAACAAAAGAAATACTTGACATAGCCGATAAAGGCGGCTATGCAGTACCCGCATTTAACATCTATAATTTCGGAAGTCTTATGGGCGTTAAAGCCGCTGCAGAAGAGACAGGTGCACCTGTTATTTTCCAGGTTTACAACCGTCTTCTCAACACCGGCACAGCAAAATATTTGATGCCTGCAATTTTGGCAGTTGTCAATGACCTTAAGACTCCTGCTGCTATTCACCTTGACCACGGTGCAGGTAACCCCGAAGTTTTGAGAGCTATCCGCTACGGTGCTACCAGTGTTATGATTGATGCTTCTACTCTTCCGTTCGACGAAAACGTTGCAAAGACTAAAGCAGTTGTTGATATTGCTAAAGAGGTTGGCGTTTCTGTTGAGGGTGAGCTTGGTCACGTTGGTGTTGCTGCAAACGGTGACGAAAACGGTAACAACACTGAGGTTGCCGCTGCTAAGGACTTCGTTGAGAAGACCGGCGTTGATTTGCTTGCAGTTATGGTTGGTACTGCTCATGGCAGATATAAGAAGGCTCCTATTTTGGCAGTTGACCGTGTTAAGGAACTTTATGAGGCAGTTGATGCTCACCTTGTTCTCCACGGCGGTTCAGGTGTTCCCGATGACCAGATTCGTGCTGTTGTTGAAGCAGGTGTTCGTAAAATTAACTATGCTACTGACGTTTGCACCGCTTTCATTGAAGGCTACAAGAAGCTTGACCCGTACAGTGAGCCGTTTGACGTATTGCTTTCTCATCCGGCTGACGATGTTAAGGAATATGCTATCGAGCGTATTAAACTTTTAGGTGCTGACAAGTACAACGGGTAATTACATATGTTAGATGCTTTAAGAGAAAAGAATAAACGTTTTAAAATTTATTCTGTTAATGATAAAGAATTTAATGAGTTTGGCCGCGTTTTAAAGTTAGACAGTGCATCGTTGATAGAAAAGGCTGAGGCGATAGAGAAACCCGAAGCCGGTATCAGCTATACACCTGCCGTTCCTGAATTGGAGGCAGACGCGATATTCCAAACTTTACAGGATGACTACTACGGTCAGTTGCCGATTCAGGTCGGCATCTGCTTGGGCCACAGTAAGCAGTTGAATGCTTTAGAGTGGCACACTGCAAGTGAGATTAATATTGCTATTACTCCGCTTGTGCTGATGCTTGGTCGTCGTCAGGATATGGTTGACGGTAAGTTTGATTCCGCTAACGTTAAAATGTTCTATCTTGAGAAGGGCGAGGCAGTAGAGGTTTATGCAACCTCGATGCACTATGCACCTTGTAAGGTACAGGATAGCGGTTTCTCTTGCATTGTTGTTTTACCGAAAGATACCAACACCGCTCTTGATAAGAAGGGTGACATCACTCTTCGTGCCAAGAATAAGTGGCTTATTGCTCATGTTGAGAATGAGCGTTTGCTTTCCGGCGGTGCCGCAGCCGGTATTTACGGTGAAAACTTCGAGTTGGAAGTTGTCGATTGATAAACAACATATTATAATTTGTTTCGTTTGGCGAAAGGATTGATGTAATGATGGAAAAATGTAATGTTATTGACCTGACCGGTAAAGTAGCAATCATTACCGGTGCAGAACGCGGAATCGGTTTGGAGTTAGCCAAGGGCTACGCCGCCGCCGGTGCCGATATTGTTATTGCCGGCATGATGGAGGAGGAATTCCCCAATGCTGAAGCTATAGTTAAGGCAGAGAACGTAGATTGTATCTGCGTTAAGACTGATGTTTCGAATGAAGAGTCGGTTAAGGCTATGGTTAAAGCAACCATGGAGCATTACGGTCACATTGATATTCTTGTTAACAACGCAGGTATCAACCGTCAGTATCCGATTGAGTCGATGCCGTTGGATGTTTGGCAGAGTATCATCGGTGTAAACCTTACCGGTGTATTTCTTGTCAGCCGTGAGGTTGCTAACGTAATGTTAGAGCAGGGAAAGGGTAATATCGTTAATATTACATCTATGTCCGGTCTTATTGTCAATCCGTTGCCGCAGACACAGTGTGCTTATAACAGCTCTAAAGCTGGTGCAATTATGCTTACCAAGGTTATGGCGGTTGAGTGGGCACAGCGTGGTATTCGTGTAAACGGTATCGCACCCGGCTTTACAAAGACTCCGCTTACCGCAAAGCGTTTAAGCACTCCGGATGACCCGGCTGTTAAAAAATGGCTTGAGAACACACCGGTTGGCCGCGTTGCTGACCCTGAAGAGTTGGTAGGCCTTGCACTTTACCTTGCAAGTGATGCTTCCACCTATACCACCGGTGCTGTTATTCCGGTAGACGGCGGTTATACCTGTCTGTAAAATAATATATAATTTGCTCAAGCAGAGGAGGAGTATCCGAACCCGCCTAAAACGGCAGTATTTAGGTGCTTTTCGGATTATTGGCGGCGGCAGGCGTCAGCCTTGCCACCTTCACTGCACTAAAAATCACACAAAATCCTGCACCTTTTAGGTCGCAGAATTTTTACAGTGCCGATTTTTACATCGGCACGGCAAAAACGCAGCAAATCCTGACGGATTTGCGAGTATTTTAACACTGCAGAGGGGAAAATCGCCCTGTAAAAATCGGGTTTGGATACTCTTCCTCTGCTTAATGCAAACGGAGGTTATATTCTATGAACAAGATTAAACTCGCTGAACTCAAAAGCTTTTGTGAAGCCGCTCTTGTTAAAGCAGGCGTAACAGAAGAAAACGCAAAGATTGTTACCGAAGTTCTCACAACTACCGATACTTTCGGTGTTTTGACACACGGAACAAAAAACTTAGGTCAGTACATACAGAAAATGCATGCCGGCGGTCTTGATGCTGCCGCTGAACCCAGTGTTGAGTGCGAAGGCCCTGCTTTTGCAATTGTTAACGGTAACAAGGCCGTTGGTATGGTATCCGGCTATAAAGCTATGCAGTTGGCAATTGAAAAAGCAAAACAATGCGGTATTGCTTATGTAGGTGTAAAAAACAGTTGCCACTTCGGTGCAGCAGGTTTTTATGCAAACCTTGCCGCTAAGGAAGGCCTTATAGGACTTTCTATGAGTAATGCTGACCCTGTAATCGCAGTTCCTAACGGTTGCAAAAAAGCAATAGGAACAAACCCGTTCTCATTTGCAGCTCCTTTAGGCAACGGTAAAAGCGTATTTCTTGATATCGCCTTAAGTAACGTTGCTGCACTTAAGGTAATTATGGCTCAGGAAAAGAATCAGCCTATTCCTGACACATGGCTTGTTGATGAAGAAGGACAGCCTACTACTGACGCATTTAAGTTCCCTAAAAATGCAAGCTTACAGCCCATGGCAGCTCACAAGGGTTACGGTTTTGCAGTATTGGTTGAATTGTTGGCAGCTGTTATGACAGGTGCAGGAATTCTTAGCGAGGTATCAAGCTGGAACTTGGATATGTCATCAACCAACAATGCAGGTCATGCATTTATTGCTATTGACATTTCAAAGATGATGCCGATGGATATGTTCACTGCCAGAATTAATCAAATGGCTGAGGAACTTAAAAACGGACCTAAAGCAAAGAATGCAGAAAAAATATTCCTCCCCGGTGAAATGGAATGGGATAGAAGAGAAAAAGTGCTTGCAAGCGGTGAGCTTGAACTTACCGATGCTATGGCATCAAGCCTTAAACAGTTAGCAGAAGTTTCAAACTTGGAACTTAATTTGTATTAATTTTAATTTATAAATAAAAGGAGAAATTCAAAATGGAAAAGACAATGTATGGTATTTTAAAAACAACAGGTATTTGCCCGATTATGGTAGCACCCGATGTTGATTTTGCAGCTGATGCTGCAAAAGGTCTTGCTGAGGGCGGACTTCCGGTATGTGAAGTATTGCTTCACAGAGACGAATATTCACTCGACAGAATTAAGAAAATCGCCAAAGATGCTCCTGAAGTAATCGTTGGTGCAGGTTCTGTTATTTCTCTTCGTGATGCAGAAGAAGCTATCGATGCTGGTGCGAAATTCTTTGTAGCTCCCGGCCTTGTTCCTGAGGTTGTAGAGTTTGCATTAAAGAACAATATGCCTATTTTGCCCGGTTGCGTTACCGCAAGTGATATTTCTATTGCTTTGAATTACGGTATCAACATTCTTAAATTCTTCCCCGTTTATCAGCTTGGCGGTGCAGACATTCTTGCACAGTATCACGGTGGTCCTTTCGGTAAAGTTGAATGGGTTGTTACCGGTGGTCTTAACGGTAAAAACTTCTTACCGTTCTCCAAAATTAACTATGTTTTGGCTTCTGGTGGTGACTGGATGTTCAATGAGAACAATGCTTTAATCGAGAAAAACGCTGAGCAGATTGCTATTAACACCCGCAAGACCATTCAGGATGTTCTTGATGTAAGAGCAGGTAAGCTTGTTCTGTAATTTTTAAAACCTTAAAAATATTTAGGAGAATCGCAAAATGTTAAATGATACATTTAAGATTAGCAACGGTGTTGAGATTCCCGTAATGGGTCTCGGCACATATCAGGCTGATGACGCTACTACCAAATTAGCTGTTTTGGCAGCTATATCTCACGGGTACAGACTTATTGATACCGCTGCCGCATACGGCAACGAGTTGGGTGTAGGTCAGGGTGTTAAGGAATGCGGCTTAAAGCGTGAGGAGATTTTTATCACAAGTAAGTTAAGAAACGCTGACCATGGCTATAAAAATACTGTCAGAGCATTTGAGTTAACCCTTAAAAAGCTTGACACCGATTATCTTGACCTTTATTTGATGCATTGGCCCAATCCTGTTCAATATAGAACACATTGGCAGGAGGCTATGGCAGGTACTTGGAAGGCTATGGAAGAGTTCTATAAGCAGGGACGCATCAGAGCTATCGGTATCAGCAACTTTATGGAGCATCACATTAAAGAGCTCGAAAAGACTGCTGAAATTAAACCGATGGTTAACCAGTTAAAGCTTTGTCCTGGTGTAACTCAGCCCGAAATCGTTAAGTATTGCAAGGATAACGATATTCTTGTTGAGGCATATAGTCCGTTCGGTCAGGGTGGAATTTTCACCGCTCCCGAGATGAAGGCTCTTGCCGCAAAGTATAACAAGTCTATCGGTCAGCTTTGCTTAAGATGGTGCTTACAGCTCGACTTTGTATCATTGTCAAAGTCGGCTAATCCCGTCAGAATTAAGGATAACGCTGATATCTTTGACTTTGAAATTTCTAAAGAGGATATGGATATTATCTCAAATCTTCAGGGTTATTGCGGAGACGCTCCCGACCCGGATAACATCCTTTTCTAATCGCTTATGAGAGTTAAAAATAAGGAAATGCTCTCTAGTCACGGCAATATTGAGGGTAGAAAAATCGTCGCAGACCTGCTTGATGCAGGTCTCGACGCGCTTGACCCTTATCTTCGTGTTAAAGAGTTAATTGAAGTTACTGATGACAAAATTATTCTTCATACCGACGGTTTCGAGATGAAAGAAGACCCTCATAAAGGTCCCGTCACATTCGACCTTAAAGATTATGACAGAGTGTTTGTTATCGGTGCCGCTAAAGGCGTTCAGCGTGCAGCTATAGCTATGGAAGAGGTTTTGGGTGACATTTTGACTGCAGGTCATGTAATCGCCAAGCACGGTGAGGAAATCACCTGCAAGAAAATCGGCGTTACATTAGCCGGTCATCCCGTACCTGACCAGTGCTGTATTGACGGTTGCAAAATTATTGAGGATATGGTCAGCAACTTGACCGAAAGAGATTTGGTTTTCACCATTTTCGGTAGCGGTTGCGGCTCTCTCTTTACATATCCTGCAGGGGATATAACCATGGACGAAATGTCCAAGTTTACCCACATGATGCAGATTGAAAAGGGTGTACCTACAAGTGATTTAAACCCCATTCGTACGCATATTGACCGCTTTAAAGGTGGCAGAATTTTAAGACTTATGCAACCGGCAACGGTTGTTAATATGGTAACGGCTGACCCCTCTAAAATGGGCACTCCCGTTACAAGAATGACCTATTTTGAAATGCTCGAAATTAATACCTTCTTCCCAACAGTTTCGACCGGTTCTACCTATGCTGACTGCTTGGAAATTCTTAAAAAATGGGATGCTTGGGAATTAACTCCTGATTCCATTAAGAATCATCTGTTGGCAGGCACAGCCGAGACCGAAAATATGGGAATTGAAGAGCATGAAAAAATCGGTGCAAGATTCTTTGGCCTTATTTTTAAGGATTCCACTGTGTATCCTGCAGTAAGAAAGAAAGCTAAAGAATTAGGCTTTGAATGTAAAATGCTTTCAGAATATCAGTGTGCAGAAGCCCGTGAAGCCGGCTATGTTGACGGTGCAATGGCTTTAACTGCTGAGCGTATGGCTGAACCGTTTAAGGCTCCGATTGTATTGATGTCATCCGGCGAAAACCTCGTTACAGTAGGTAAGGAGTGCGGTGTCGGTGGACGTAATCAGGAGTATTGTATCGGTGCCGCTATTACTATCGCGGGCAGTGAAAAAATTGTTGTCGGTGCAGTCGATACCGACGGTACTGACGGTCCCGGCGGATTTAAGTTCCCCGGTGCACCCGAATGCTTGGGCGGTGCTATTGTTGACGGTTACACAGTAGCCGAGGCAAAACAAAAAGGCGTTGACTTCTGGGAGGCATTAAAAACCCACGGAACGAGTGAGCCGCTTTGGAAATTGGGTTGCGGTGTTGATGTTGAAAATAATGTTTCAGCATTGGATTTACGTGTAATTTTAATTATGGAATAAATTTTTAAGGAGATTGAAACATGTCAGGTACTTTGATTAAATCAATCACAGCAAGACAGGTTTACACCAACCGCGGTAAGCCGGGTGTAGAGGCTGTTGTTACAACCGAAAACGGTGCAGTTGGCAGAGGTATGTGTACCGCAGGTATCTCTATGGGTACTCACGAGGTAGACTTTACTTATGACGGCGGTAAAATGTTCGGTGGCCGCGGTGTTCAGAGAGCAGTTGATAATATTCACAATATTATTGCTCCCAAGCTTATCGGTTTAGATGCCGCAAATCAGGCAGAAATTGATAATGCAATGCTTAACATTATGCCCGATGCAAAGTTAAACTTGGGCGGTAACGCTGTTGCCGCAGTTTCGGCTGCAACTTTAAAGGCAGGTGCTAAGGCATTAGGTATTCCGCTTTACCGTCATATCGGCGGTGCAGGTGCTATGTACTTGCCCGTTCCGGGTGGTGCTATGGTAGCCGGTCATATGCGTTACGGCGGTGGTATTACCACTCCGGGCGGCAAACCCACTATGTCTATTATGGCTTACGGTTTTGATAAGTTCTCCGAAGCATCTTATGCTTGCTGGGAAGTTCACACCCGTTGGGCTGAAAAAATGGGCAAAAAATTCGGCGGAACCCCTAATATTAGAGACTTTGTTTTGGTTCCGGAAGGTCAGTACAAGTGTGACCGTGAAATTTGGGAAGATATGTGCAAAACCATCAATGAGGCAGGTTTTGAAGGCAAAATCGGTTTCCAGATGGACGTTGCTACCGATACTTACCACAATAAAGAAGACGGCAAGTACTACGGTCTTTTCGACAGTACTCCTAAGACCAAAGAAGAACTTTACGACTTCTATATGCAGATTATTAACGATTATCCTTTCGTTATTATCGAAGACCCGTTCAATGAGGACGACTACGATACTACTGCAGCTTTGACCAAGGAATGCGGTATTCAGATTGTTGGTGACGACTTGTTTACCACTAATCCTAAGCGTGTTGCTCACGGTATTTCCAAGGGTGCTGCTAACTCTATTCTTCTTAAGGTTAACCAGATTGGTACCATTTCTGAAGCATTAGAGATGATTCAGTATGCTTACAAGTTCGGTTATTCCGTAATGCCGTCTGATAGCCGCGGTGAGGGTGCAGATATTGCTGACTATGCAGTTGGTATCAATGCAGGCTCTATCCGTGAAAGTGCTATCGGTGACCGTGGTAACCGTTTCTTGGAAATCGAGGAAGAATTGGGTGCTGCTGCTAAATTTATCGGTGCAAGAGGTCTTAAGGGCTTCAAGAACCAGCAAAGAGCAGACGGTAAGATTTAATATTTTAACGGAGGATAAACCTTTATGTTTAAACAGTATATTAACGGTAAGTTAGTTGACGGTAAAGGCAGAGTTATGGAAGTTATCGACCCCGCTACAAGCGAGGTTATCGATACCGTTGGCTGTGCTAATGCCGAACAGACCGAAGAAGCATTACAAGCTGCCGCAAAGGCTTTCAAAATCTGGTCTAAAGTACCGGTTGGTAAGCGTTGCGAGTGGATTGCAAAATTCAGAGCTGCTTGTGTTGAAGAATTTGACACTTTAGTAGATTTAATTATGAAGGAATCGGGCAGACCTTACGATGCCGCTTGCGGTGACGTTAACTGGTTGCTCACCAGCCTTCAATACTATCCTGAAGAGGCAAAGAGAATTGACGGTGCTATTTTGCCGACTCCTGCCGCTGAAGTTTATCATGTCGTTGTTCGTGAGCCTATCGGTGTAACTGTAGGTCATTTGGCATGGAACTATCCTTTGGGTAACGCAAGTATTAAGTTGGCTCCGGCTTTGGCTTCAGGTTGTACCTGCATTATTAAGCCTTCGAGTGAAACTCCGCTTGCAACCCTTTACCTCGGCGTTATCGCTGAAAAGGTTGGATTACCTGAAGGTATTTTGAACATTCTTGCCGGTCCTTCAAGTGAGGTTGCCGCAACTCTTAATAAGAGTGATATTCCCCGTATGATTTCTTGCATCGGCTCTTATGAAACCGGTCTTAAGATTTTACAGCAGGGTGCCACCTCAATGAAGCGTTATTCTCTTGAACTTGGCGGTAATGCACCGGTTGTTGTTATGCCGGATGCTGATTTGGATGCAACTGCAGCCAATATCGTGTTCAAGAAGGTTGGTTTTGCAGGTCAGACCTGTGTAAACTATAACAGAATTTATATTCATGAGAGCATTTACGAAGTAATGTGCGAAAAGGTTGCAGCAGAGCTTTCAAAGGTTAAGCTTGGCTACGGCAAGGACGAGGGCTATGTAATGGGTCCTGTTATCAATATGGAAGCAAGAGATAGAATGCTTGACCTTATTGATGATGCTGTTAAGAGCGGTGCTAAGCTTGTTATGGGCGGTACTGTACCTGAAGAGTTCAAGAAGGGCAGCTTTATTACTCCTGCACTTTTGGTTGATGTTACCGACGATATGCGTGTATCGACCGAAGAGATTTTTGGACCTATTATTCCTTTGCAGTCGTTCAAAACCTTGGATGAAGCAATTGAGAAGTCCAACAATACTATTTTCGGCTTGTCTGCATATTTCTTTGGTCACAATTCTCAGGAAATGAGCAAATTCCTCACTTATGTTGATGCCGGTGAAATTTTTGTTAACGGTGCAGCAGGTAGTGAATTTACTCCTCACGCAGGACATAAGCAGTCGGGTATCGGTTGCGATAAGTCCAAGTGGTCGTTAGAGGAATATTACGATTTGAAACTCATTTCAATTAATCCGTAATAATGATTGTAGAACGTGGAAACGCAAAACGTTTCCACAAAAGCCGATAAATCGGCTTTCAAGCAATCAAATTTCGTAAAATTCGATTGCTTTTCTATATCATTGCAATGGCCGTTGTCAAATTTTCTTTGAAAATTTGTTAACAAATCAAAGATTTGGTGTGGAAATGACCTTGAAAGTGTCATTTCCACGTTCAACGACCATTATAGGATATAATCCTCTTATTTAAGGAGATATTATGGAGAAAAAATATGATTTAATCGGTATTGCCAATCCTGGTCAGGACTTGGTAGTTGAGCTTGAAGCATTACCGCGTGATGTTGTCAGCAGCAGAATGTATGACTGCTCTTTCCAGGGTGGCGGCTGGGTTGCTACTGCACTTTGTGCCGCAGGTAACCTTGGAGTGAAAACATCATTCTTGGGTGTTATCGGTGATGACGTTTTTGGTAATCTTATCAAAGCCGATTTTGAGTTTAACCATGTTGATACCTCTCACTTAATCGTTGATGAGGGTAAACGTAGTAACTTCTGTATGTGCATTACCGAGCGTAGCACAAAGAGTAAATCTTTGATTAGCCGTCCGGGTGAGTGCAGGGAAGTGCAGATTTCGGATTTGGATAAGGAATTTATCCAGTCGGCAAGAATGATGCACGTTGGTGCTGTTAACGAGGCTATCCGTAAGGCTGCCGATATGATTCATGAGGCAGGCGGTCTTGTCAGTGTTGACGCCGCATACTATCAGCCGTATATTTATGACCATTATGATATTTATGATATTCTTATTGGTTCTGAATATTTCTTTGACGGTTTGTGTGCTGAACTCGGCAAAAAGCCTTCAAAAGAAATGACCGATGACGAGAAGTTTGAGGTTATGCGTTACTTGCAGACTAAGGGTCCAAAAATCGTAATCTTCACCTTCGGTCCTGACGGAAGTAAGGGCGTTTACGAGGATAAGACCTTCAGCGTACCTGCTATGGACGTTCCGGTTGTAGATACTACCGGTGCGGGTGACGTTTTCCACGGTGCTTTTGATGTGGCTTTCTTAAAGGGAATGGACGTTGTTGAGGCTGCAAAGTTTGCAACCGGCGTTTCTTCAATTAAATGCACACAGCTTGGCGGACGTGCAGGTATTCCTGACCTTGAAACCTTGACCAAATATTTAGAAACCGGCGTTATCGATTATGATAAAATTAATGACCGTGTAGCAAAATATAAGCACGGTCTGAAAGGATAATGTTATGTTAGATTTTAAAGTTAAAATCGGACTTGTTCCTTTAAGACGTGACTGCACACCCCGTCCCGGTATGTTCAACTGGGAATTTGCTGAGGAACGCGGTCGTAGAATGGTAGATTATATTGAGAAAAATTTTGCTACCGAAAACATTGAGTTTGTTGACCTTAAGGGTGTTATCGACGTTGAAGTTCTTTGGTCTTTAGACGATGTTCAGAAGGTCGCAGACCACTTCAGAGCAAACGGTGTTGACGCTATTTTCCTCATTAACGCTAACTTTGGTAATGAGGAGGCAGCCGGTGCTTTAGGTAAGCTTTACGGTAAACCCGTACTTCTTTGGGGTCCTCAGGATGATACCTTCTATGAGGATGGCGGCCGTATGACCGACTCTCAGTGCGGTATTTTCGCAATGAGCCGTATGCTCACCCGTATGAACGTTCCGTTCACCTATGTTGAAAACTGTCCGGTTGATGACCCGATGTTAAAGAGAGATTTTGACCGCTTTGCAAGAGTTGCTTGTGCTGTCAAAAACTTTATCGGTTGCCGTATCGGTCAGGTTGGTCTTCGTCCGAAGCCGTTCAACTCGGTTATCTTTAACGAAGGCGAATTGATGGAGGAGTTTGATATTCACGTAACTCCTATTAACTTGGCTGTAATTAAGGATAAGTTTGATAAAATTCTCAATGAGCGTCAGGATGAGCTTAAAGCAGGTGCTCAAAAGATTCGTGAACTTTATCTTTGCGATGCTGATACTGAGGCTAACATTGAAAAAATGTGGGCATTCGTAATTATGTATAAGGAATTGTTCGAGGAGTATAAGCTCGATGCTATTTCGGCAGAGTGCTGGACTGCTATGCAGTTGCTCGTCGGTGCAATGCCCTGTACCGTATACGGCATTTTGGCAGATATGGGTTACATCATTTCCTGCGAAAGCGATATGCACGCCGCAATGACTCAGGTTCTTTTAAAGAGCCTTTCGTTCGGTAAATCTGTTCCGTTCTTGGGTGAGTTCACAACAAGACATCCGAGCGACAGAAATATTGAGCTTTTGTGGCACTGCGGACCTTTTGCTCCGTCTTTGGCACGCAAGGGCTGCACAGTTGAAAGTAAGAATATGCGTACTTGGATGCAGGTTAAAGAGGGTCACTACACAGTTGCTCGAATTGACCAAGACCATGGCAAATATTCTATTATCACCGGCGAGTGTGACGGTGATAACGGTCCTTACACCTTCGGTACTTATCTCTGGGCTAAATTCCCGAACTTGCCGAAGTGGGAGAGAAAGCTTGTTGAAGGTCCTTACATTCACCACGTTTCCGAAATTGAAGGCGGCTTCAATGAGGAAATTAAGGAGTTCTGTAAGTATGTTCCGAATCTCCACTTTGACGGTGTAGACGAATAATTATTAAAGTTAAAGCCACGGGTTTGCCCCAATGTCATTAAGTTAAAGTTTAATATTATAGAAATATGGATCCCTTATTGTTTTTTAAAAACGGTAGGGGGTCTTTTTTTATTGAAAAATGTATGCAATTTTGAGAGATATTGACATTCAATACCGTGTGCGGTATAATGACATTGCTACACAAATTTTAATAACGTCCTATGCAAGGTATGTTTTTTTATCTTTTGGTAAAAACACATAGCTTCTTTTTCGCATACCTTTATAGGACGAAAATTTGTGTAGCAGCAAACGAAGTTATGTGTTTTTCAGTGCGTAGCTTCGGCTGCGCACTTTTTTATTTTTGGAGGATAAAAATTATGAGTTTGTTGAAAGAAATTTTTTGTGCCGATTGCAGTGAAAAAACCAATATGTTTTTTCGAACAAAATTAAAAGATAAAAATTATTTATGTTCGAAATGCATGAAAAAAGTTCCTGCATATATAAAAAATTTCTTCAAGAAGGAATACACTCTTGAAGATTATAAAGATTTTAAAGATTATATCGACTATTCAAATCAATACTTAAAACCTGCTTTCCATGAAACTCATAAATTTCATGGAATACACATTGATGCTGATAATCAAATCTTTTATATCGGTTATGGCATTGATGAAAACACCTTATTTTTGAATTTTGCTAATCTTGTAGATTTTGACTTAGTATTTAAAGCTGAAGAATTTAAGGAAGGTATCGTAGGAAGTAAGGTCAAAGGTAATATTATTATGGAAATCTCCATGAAAAATCCTGTTTTCCAACACGAAGAGATATTAGTATTTGGTGCAAAAGCCAAAGCTCGCAAGGCTTTATTTGGAGCAACTATAAGATATGATAATCCTAAAGGAATGGATTTCTTTATTGAGGCTTTTGCTTCTGCTTGGGAAGAAGCATTGGAAAAAGATAAAGAAGAATATTATGACTACGACGATAGCGTGGTCAATACCGATCTTTCCGATCTACAACAAGCAATGGCTTTGTTTATGATTGATAATTTGGATGATGTTAATTTAAGCAGCTTGAAATTATATAGAAATCGACTTATGCAAACTTTCCATCCCGATGTGGGCTTTTCCGAAGATACAAAATATGCGCAAAAAATCAATGCAGCGTATGACGTATTAAAGAATGCGCTGACGGAAGTTTAATAATTGTTAGGAGTTAATATGAAAAAGACATCGAAGATAATCATATCGATTTTTTCGGTAGTTATGGTTGCAATATTATGCGTTGCAATCTTAATAGTAATGATAAAACCAAAAAAATTATCTCATAATAATTCTTCATCAGAGCCATAGATAGAAAGTTCAACAGCTTCTGATAATTCAGAATCCGAACTTGTTTCATCTAAAGAAGAAACAGTAGTTTCCGAAACCGATAAAACGGTTTCTTCGCAAACACCACAAAAACCATCCACATCTTCGACAACCCCATCAAATTCCGGTGGATTAAGTTGGGGTCCATCTGGAGATAATGTTGTTTTGCATCCCACATCGGGACTTCCTTTAAAGCAACGTGCCGACACCGAAACAGGACTTTCTTGGGATGGCGTTTCTCCCATTATTTATACCTATCCAGATGGCACCTCCGGAACCACCCCAAAACACAACGCAACATACGAAGTAGCACCCGGCATTATTGGTGTCTATGTTGACTTTGGAGAAGAAGGTGAATGGGACGGCAAGTGCTCCTCTTGTGGCAAAACAGCAGGCAATGGAGCCAACGGAACATGTCTGAGGCCTTGGAGTAATGATATGAATTGTCCCAATTGTGGCGTTTTGATATCTAAAAAAACTTGTCATACCTGTTCTAAAGGATGTAAATATTGTGGCAAAACTATGGGTGACGGTAGAAACGGTACATGTTATCGAGACTATTTTGGATCTTCTCACTGTCCGAGTTGTAATGTTTTCGTACCTTTAGACGCTTGTCACACTTGCAATAAGTAAGAGGATGTTTCTGTTATAGAAAAGGAAATAATAGAAACAAGCCCAATTGCAACCGTCCCTATTAAAAAATGGTGGTGATGATCCAAATGCCATCGTGCGGCCATTGACGTCATTGAAATATATGCCTTCCAAAAAACGCTTCTCCATAATGCTATACCAGAATGAATTTAAAAAACTAATGAAGAACATTACCGAAAACGGATATAAAAAGCAGAATTTTTTTAGCTTGTGTGAATTTTGCCAAAAAGCAAAGCTTTGAAGCAACTTATAAAAAATTCAATAACGAACATCAAAAAAGACAAAAGGCAGATATAAGCGAGGCAAAGAACGCTCAAGCACAAAAAGATAAATAATAATCTTTTTCTATTTTTAAGAATATTTAAAAATTTTTAAATACAGTATTGACAAATCCAGTTTTTGCTATTAAGGTGATGATTGTAACGCAAGTCACTATCCAGTTGGTTACGTGTACTTAAAATTAATAAGTTTCTTCATTTGTTATGGGTGGTCAGGTGAAAAACATAGTCTTTTTGTGCACATATCAATTGTAATATTTACATAATATAGAATTGACAAAAATTCAGCAATTGGATATAATACTATTAGGAAATCCCTATTGACATTTTTGTGAAAATGTGTTAATATATTTAACCCATGGCGATATGCTAATAGGGAATTGGAGGGATAAATGTGAAAAGAGCTCGCATGCTTGGTAACTATGTTCAGCATTTGATGACTCAAAAGAATTTATCTAATTCTGATCTGATGAAGCCCTTGGATTGTAGCACAGAGCACGAAGTGCAAGCTTTTTTAAAGGGTCAAATTCTCGTATCATACCAGCAGATTTCCGATTTATCTGATTTCTTGAGCGTTTCCGTACAGGATTTGTTTGCAGGGGATAAGGAAACATATAATAGAACCGTTGTTCATTGTATGCAAGATTTTAATGATCCTGAAAAACGCGAAGAGATTTTAGATATTATTGATGATTATGTTGACATAGTTGATGCTATAAACAATTAACTACTTCTTAAAGGCACAGCTTTGCTGTGCCTTTTTGTATGTAAAGGAGAATAACTATGACCGAACGTTCTATACTTCCAAAAGAAGTTGAAAATATTATCATTTCTTTAAAAAATGAAAAATGGGAAACTCACAATCTTAAAACTTTGGTTCGCAATCCTCTTATCCGTGAAGATGCTTTTGTTTTATTAGATAAGTTTTGTGTTGCTATTTATTACCCTATAAAAGATGGAAATCACGGATTTCATATTACAAATATCCCTTTGAAATCTGGAAAACTTGAAACTTTTGTTTTCATTAACACAGCACAAACTGTAGAAAAACAAGTTTTCACAGCAGCACATGAATTGGGACATATTTGGAAAGTAGATAAGTATGTTAAGAATCGTATTCCTCTCGATGAATACGATGATGTGCAAGAAAAAATAATCAACCGTTTTGCCGCAACACTTCTTATGCCTGAAGAAGAATTTAGAACAGCTTTCGAAGAACAATTAAAATTATTTAAGAAAGATGTCGAAGGCATTACAATAGCGAACATGTTGAAACTCCTTTCGGTTTTAACAATGCTTTTTTTCGTTCCCATGAAGTCGGTAATATACCGTTGTGTTGAATTAGATATAATAACAATAAAAACCGCAAATATTTTGTTGGGAGAGCACCCGTTATTAGATAAAGAAATAATTGATAAAAAAGTTAAAGAAATATATACCGAATTAGGATGTAAAAGATTTTTGGAGTCCGAAGAGCGAAAGTGGATAGATAACTTTGCTGAAATGCTTGTAAAGGCAGAAAAAGAGCAATGTGTTTCACAAAGCAAAATAGATGCTTTAAGAAATAAGTTTGGTTTTAAGCAACAACTTAATGTAGACGAAATGAACAATGTAGTATCAATCGGTGCGCAGGAAGGTAACGAAGAGCAATGAAAATAAATAACGACTTTATTCTTGTAGACAACGATTCAATTTGCCATTTTTCAGAAACACAGTTGCCTGAAGACACAATAATCAATGATGTAAAATTGTTATTTGAAGGATACAATAGAACTGCACTTGTTCATCCTTTGGTTCACGAAAACGAAGTTTTAAAGAACAACAGCATTATTAACCGGTTTTTTAACGAAAATATAATACAGCTTCCGAATATTGAAGATGTATATCAATCTGATGAAATAAAAAAGTATCATTACATTTCTTCGCTTTATGATCTATATCGCTCATATTTTGGTATCGATTTAGATATTCCGGAAGAAAACATTTTTTCGGCCTGGAAAAAGAATTGTAGCCTTGGTGAATTACATTCACTTGCCACATGTTTAGTTTGCGGTTGTCGCATGTTTTTATCAGATGATAAGGATTCTAAAAAAATCGAAAAACTTATAGAATCAAAATTACATAAAAAGATACAGGTTCTTTGTCGGAAGGAAGCATTTAATAATCTTCCAGAAGAAGAAAAGCGCAAAATCCCAGGCACAGAACGCAAAAAATTATCGCATATTCGTTGCGACTAAAACCGTTGTTTTATTAACAAAAGATTTTGTTGACAAAATCAGTGTTTTCAATTATAATTATTGTAAATTAAAATGTTGCTGACGCAAGGAAAACGGCGGACAACCGGATGAAACAGGCCGGGAACAGAACCAAAAGTTAAGTCGCAGCGCCTGGAGCAAGGGTTGCTGTTGAATACGAAATAACAAAGCGTACTCTCTTACTTTTTGTAAAGAGCACGCTTTTTATTTTTATACAAATTGAATAAAAAATTAAAGCCAAGGCGGCAACCTTGACTTTAAAACTAATGAAGTATCCCCAAACGATACCTCAAACGTCTAAAGCAATTATACCATAAAAAGTATAATTGTCAAGTGGTTTTAACTTTTACGGGGATGCTGTGTATTGGTATCCTCGTTTTTTCATGCAGAAAGGACGAAGAACACCTTTATGTAATGAAAGGAAATAAAAAATGAAAAAAGCAAATAAATTTGAAAAACTATTAAGGAATTCTATTGAACGGATAATAAACAACAAAGAAAAATACGTAACAAGTCCGGCTGCTTTTACACGCAACCGTAAAATGCCTATGGAAAAAACAATTGAAATGATTTTAACGATGGAAGGCGGTACATTACAAAAAGAATTATATGATTTTTCAAAATCATATAGTATAGATGTTTGTTCTTCCTCGGCTTTTGTGCAACAACGTTCAAAAATTTCTTCGCAAGCTTTTAAGGATATTTTTTATAATTTCAATGATTTATGTAATGATAGGAAAACTTTTAAAGGATATAAACTCTTTGCTGTTGATGGTACAGATATTGATATTTTTCGAAATCCCGACTCTGAATGTTTTATTTCTACCAAATTGTTTCCTAAAGGGTATTGTAAATTACACGTTAATGCTTTATTTGATGTTTTGAATAAAACATTTGTAGATGCATTTTTACAACCAAGAACAAAATCCGATGAACGCATAGCACTAACAAAAATGTTAAAACAAAGAGAATTCAAAGAAAAAAGCATCATTATTACTGATAGAGGTTATGAGAGTTATAATATTTTTGCACATTTACTAAATACAAATAATGTCGATTTTTTATGTCGAATTAAGCAAGGTGAGGGTGGTTTGCGTGATATAAAAAATCTTCCAATGAAAGAATTAGATATAGATTTTTGCCCAGAAATTACTACAACTCAAACTAACGAAGATAGGTTGAATAATAGAATATTCATTCAAACTAGGAGTAAAAACGGAAAAATCAATAGCCCTAAAACTCGCGTGGGGCAGTGGGATTTTCCATCGCCATATACTTTGAATTTGCGTGTGGTTAGATTTGAAATCAAACCAAATAACTATTACACAGTAGTAACGTCTTTAAGTCGAGAACTGTTTTCAATTCAGGATATCAAAGAATTATATCGTTTGCGATGGGAAATAGAGACATCCTTTCGCAATATAAAATATGTAATAGGTTTGATACATTTACATAGTAAAAAAGAGGAGTTTATTGCACAAGAAATATATGGTGCTTTAACAATATATAATTATTGCAGTCGTATAGCTGGAAGCTCCGCGATCAAAAATAAAGTTAATACTGTACACCCATATAAAGTAAATTTCACAATGGCTGTATATTTATGTAGAACTTATTTAAAATTACATAAAAAAAACTTTGAACAATTATTAGATGACATAGGTAAATATGTTGAACCAATACGGCCAGGGAGGAACGATGAAAGAAATTTGCGAGTTAAGGTTTTCTTAGGATTTAGTTATCGAATTGCAGCATAACAAGTAATTTTATTTACTTGTTTATTTGTGCTGCACATTTTCTGTGGGAAGCACAATTTTTATGCCCTAATATCAACAAAAACTTGGATTTTATAAAATAAATTCAAGTTTTTAATTTTGTTTTTCTTAACTTAATAAAGTTTTCAAAAATACAAAAAATAACGAGATGAATTTTTAGTTCCATCTCGTTAACTTAATGACATTGGGGTTTGCCCGTGGCTTTTCTTTGCGTTAAACTTCTAAAAATCGACAATAAATATTGACAAGAACCGCAAAAAAGCGGTATCATATTTTTATGAATTTTCGGAGGTTAAGGTATGAAACTGCTTGAAGAAAAAATTGTTAAACACGGCCGTGTTTTAGACGGAAATATTTTAAATGTTGATAACTTCCTTAACCATCAAATTGATGTTATGTTCTTGTGCGAACTCGGTAAAGAGTTTAAACGCCTTTATGCCGATTGCGGTGTTACTAAAATTTTGACGATTGAGGCTTCAGGTATTGGTGTTGCTTGCCTTACTGCACAGTATTTCGGTGTTCCGGTGCTGTTTGCTAAAAAAAGTCGCAGTTCCAATATTTCGGCAGGTGTTTATTCTTCGAAAATTGAGTCATTCACACACGGTAAAACCTATGATGTTATTGCATCAAAGCAGTATCTTAATGAAAATGATAAAGTGTTAATAATTGACGATTTTCTTGCTACAGGAAATGCTTTGGTAGGCTTAATTGATATAGTTCAGCAGGCGGGTGCCACGGTTGTCGGTTGCGGTATCGTAATCGAAAAAGCATACCAGGATGGCGGAAAATTATTAAGAGATAAAGGCTACAGAGTTGAGTCGTTAGCAAAAATCTCCTCAATGGATACCGAAAACGGTATTAAGTTTTGTTGAGAGTAAGTACATATAAATTTAAAGGAGTGGTTTTTGCACAAGTCCGTTAAAAACGGACAATAGAAAAAAAGGATCTCCTATGGTAGAATTAAAACACTACCATAGGAGGTTTTATTATGCCTAGAAAATATGAAAAAGTACAAGAATTATTGCCTATCGTAAAAGAATTGGTTA
>JAZRQE010000023.1:0-5348 GCA_045649545.1 Acutalibacteraceae bacterium | reverse complement strand
CGGTGACGCTCAGTTTGCAGGTTCTTCTTCTGTTCCTGCACACGTTGAGATGATGGGTCTTATCGGCGCAGGTAACAACCCCATGGTTGGTATGACTGTTGCTTGTGCAGTTGCTGTTGAGCAGAATGCGAAATAATTAATTTATAATCATAAAAAAATTGGACACATCATTTGAGGGTTTTACCCTATGATGTGTCCAATTTTTATATAAGCAGAACAACCATTTACAAATATCTTTCATTATTGGAAAACTAAAAGGGAGCGAATAAAACCACTCCCTGATTTTATGTATTAAAAGCCTAACAACTTCTTATTTATGCGTGCAAACTTGATTTATTTTATCTTGCATGATTACAGATGAAATTAAGGGAATTGGTATTAAGGGACACAAAATGGTTAGGTAGTTGTTTTTAAGTTCTTCATATTGGCTTAATGCATCAATTTTTTCTCCATGTTTGTAAAACCAATATGTTTGATATAAGGGAACAAATATGCACAAAAGCAACTTTTTAGCAGGACTATACACTTCTGCATTTGGTGTCTTGTTTAAAAATTTTGTCGTTTTGTAAACCCAAACATAATTCCAAATGCCAAATGTAATTATGTAAAGGAAAACAAATAATGCAAGATTGCGGTACTCTTCGCCGTAACAAAGCTCATCATAGTCAGATGATATCTCGACTTGTTTTGCCTTTATCAACGGTTCGTCAGTTATGCCTTTCTTTTTAGCTTTTATATATCCTGAAAAACTTATTGCTGATAGTACAACAAGTAATATTAAAACTGTGCATGAAATCATAGTGAATTCAATTTTTGCCCAAATGTATATAAATATCAAGAGAACAGTTTCTATAAGTATTATAATATGAACAATAAGTAAATTTCTTTTCTGTGATACAAGTTGTACAGCAAGCAAAACGACACTGCATATGACTGTTAGGAAAAATATTGCTGAATATAAAACAGAAAATTGTCCCATAAATTCAAAGCACGTGAATCCTATGCTGGTAACAGCGTCGCTTATTATTACAATTCTGGGTTGAAAGTAAAAATCCTCATAAAAAAACAGAGGTATTGTTATGATTTGTAAAATTAATTCGATTAAGTTTCTTATATTAACTTTCATTTAATCACTTCTTTCTTAAATTAATGTTTTGATAATATTCGGTGTTTAAAATATTGGTTATTCCCCCTAAAACAAAAAAGTGTGTGCAACTAAAAGTCACACACACCGAAAAATGCGACTCCTGATTGCTACCACACAACATTTTCTACAAACAACAAAGTATGCGAAAATAGAGCCTGCATTTTTACCGAAAGATAAAAATACACACCTTGTTGTTTGAAAATATTTAAATGTTGTGTGGTAAATTTAGTATACCATCATTGTAAGAAAAAATCAATATAATTAAAAATATAATGGTGCAGGTAACAACCCCATGGTTGGTATGTCCGAAGCTTTAAGCAGTTGCTGTTGAGCAGAATGCGAAATAAGATTTAAATATAAAATAAAAGCACCCGTATGGGTGCTTTTATTTTATTTATATTTAACTTCGGAGAATAGTTTATCCGCAAACCAAACGGTTGGTACTTGGAATGTTTTGCCGTTCAGGTACTCTAAAATTCCGCCGTCAGAAGTGAAGTTGAACTTTAATTTATAAGAATACAACGCTTGACACTTAAATCCCATTGCTTTATCTTTTTGGTTAACGCCGTATTTTCCGTCACCAAGCAAAGGACATCCGATTGACGCCATATGTGCTCGTATTTGGTGGGTGCGTCCGGTTAAGAGTTCGATTTTTAAAAGCGATAACCCGTCTTTTGATGCCAAACAAGAATATTTGGTACGTACAGTTTTGGTGTCCTCGGTCATTTTTTGTTTTATATAAACCTGACGTTTGTCCTCGTTCTTTTCAAGGTAGCCCTCTAAAATATCTTCTCTTTTAGGAGGCTTTCCGTGAACAATGGTGAGGTACATTTTATCAATCTCGCGACTTTTGATTTTGTCGCACAAAATACGTAAAGACTCGGCATTTTTGGCGGCGATGACAATACCACCGGTGTTGCGGTCGATACGGTTGGCTAATGCCGGTCTGAAACTGTTTTCAGCTTCCGGGTTATACTCACCCTTTTCGTATAAATAACGCTGTATACGGGCAATTAGCGTGTCGTTATACTCGTTTTCGTCGGGATGGACAAGCAATCCTTGTTTTTTATCGGCAAGCAGTATATTCTCATCCTCGTAAACAATATCCAAAGCTTTCGATGCCGACATAAAATCAAATTTGGGTGACTTCGGTTCAAAAAATTCGTCGTTGATATACATTTCGACAACCGAGCCTAAACTCAAACGAGTGTTGATTTCGGCACGCTTGCCGTCAACCTTTATGCGTTTGAGTCTTATGTATTTGTAAAGTAGGGTAGTGGGCAATAACGGTGCAGTCTTTGTCACAAACTTATCCAAACGAAGTCCTGCATCGTTTTTACCAACGGTAAATGATTTCATAGTTTACCTCTGTGTTGTGTTTTTTAAGTATTATACATTATTTTTGATATGATATCAAGAGTTCAATGCAAATGAAAATATTAATGAATATATTTAAAAAGTTATAGCATTTTATATTTTTAATGGTATAATTTAGTTAACGAGCTTTAGAGGTGAAAATATGAAAACATATAATTCAGAATTGATTTTTCATAATAATTCAGAACTTCTTGAGGGGCCTTGTTGGGATAAAGTTGACGGATTACTTTACTTTGTCTCGATAAAAGGCGATACTGTCTTTTGTCTTAACCCTGAAACCAATAAGGTAAGGTCGTATAAAACCGACGGAAATGTAGGTTGTGTTGTTGTTAAGAACGGAAAACTTATTACTGCCGAGCGAAGCGGTATTTACGAGCGTGACCTTGACGATACCAATAAAAAGTTTATTTTAAACGTTTATGAGGGTGACGATTTCCGCTATAATGACGGAAAATTAGACCTGTGCGGGCGTCTTTTTGTGGGCACAATCGGATTTAACAAGCGTATGGAGAATAATTGCGCTTTATACCGTATTGACAGTGATAATAGTTACAAAACAATGGTTGACGGTGTAACCGTTTCAAACGGTCTTGGCTGGACAAAAGACGGTAAGACGATGTTTTACATAGATACACCGACTCACGAGGTTTGGAAATACGATTTTGATGTAACACTTGGTGAAATGAGTAATAAAACCGTTTTTTGTAAGATTGATGACGGTGCGCCTGACGGAATGTGCGTTGATATTGACGATACTATATGGGTAGCACACTGGGGCGGCGGTAAGATTTCACACTGGGACACTAAAACAGGCGAAAGAATAGGTGAAATACAGTTGCCGTTAACCAATGTATCGTCGTGTTGTGTCGGCGGTGAAAATATGGATACACTGTTTATCACAACCGCTAAATGCGATGGAAAAGATGAGCCGTCAGCCGGCGGATTGTTTAAGGTAAAAATAAGGTAAATGATAAAAAAGCACCTTCAAATGAAGGTGCTTTTGTTTACATAAAATCGCCACATGACACTCCAACGTTCGCTGTATTTCATATCGGCGTGCTTGTCATTTTTGGCGGTTTTGAGAGATGAAGAATCGGCTCTTTTTTTGAGTTCAGCATAGTATAAATCTTCGTCAATCGGAAGCTCTACCCATCGGTCTTGCCAAGAGGAAAGATATGCCGCATTGGAGATTTCAACCTCGTTAATGCTGTCAACACCGGGGAAAGTAGTTCTTCACCGTATAAAATAGCGTTAGCAAAGTTTTGCAAAATTCCTTTATGTGCGGTTTCTCTTTCGGTCTGTTCGATTACAACGGTTTCAGAGGGTATGGCTGAGGAATTTTCCTGCCACTCAAAACAGAATTTACATTCGCCCGTTTTAAGTTTACATAACATTAACGTTCCGCTTTCGATAACCAACTTACCCTTTGTGCCGCAATTTCCAAGCGGTTGGTGCCGGGGGGCTTCACCGCTTTAAACAAGTTTACGTATTTTTCTGTAAATGCAGTTGGTACGCTGGTTAAACATCATACTGCTAAGCGTTCAGGATTCACATCGCAAATAGCCGAAACAACACCGGTCATTGTGGTAATTTGGCGATTTTTTCAACGAAATCGGTTCATCATCGCTGTACCGTCTGAATGTAAGCTTCATAAATTGCCTCCTAAAACTATTGCAAAATGGATTTTTGTATATTGCAAAATTGAGCGTTTAATGTTATAATTTTTTAAAACTTTGTAAATTTGTGCAATAAAATGCAGCAGTTTGCATTTTTAAGCAATACAATATTGAAAAGAAAAGGAAATTTACGTATGCCACGTTATTTTAATATCGAATTCGGGGATTTTAAAATACATCATTTATTAACCGAGCATCCTGTTGACGAAGTGTTTCCGATGCACGCTCATGACCGATTGGAAATTTATTATTTTATGTCGGGCTATTGTCGTTATTTGGTTGAGGGTAAAGAGTACGCACTAAAACCTCACGATATTATGATTACGCGTCCTTCCGAAACACATAATCTGCAGGTTTTGGGCGATATGCCGTATGAACGTGTGGTTATTCAGTTTTTCCCCGATAAGTTTAAGGCACAAGACCCTGACGGCATCTTGACAAAAGCTTTCTTTGAGCGTGATTTGGGTCAACTTAACCGTTACAGAGAAGAGGATTTTGATACTAAACTTTATCAACATTGTTTTGAGACTCTTTCGGATGATTCGCTGGTCGGTATTAAGCTTGAAACAGAGGCGAAGTTGTTTACAATACTTTGTGAGATTTACAAAGCTTACTGTAATTTGAAGGAGCGTAATGATACCGCCAACGCAAATCAGGGTGATGTAGTGTTGCAACTTATTGATTACATTAACCGTAATTTGTATGAGCATTTGTCTTTGGGAATGTTAAGTGAAAAATTTTTCTTGAGTCAGTCACAGTTGAACAGACTGTTTAAAAGAGCTACCGGCACCAGCGTTTGGGAATATATTACCATCAAACGTTTGATTGCTGCCAGAAACCGCATCAGAGCAGGTGAGCACGCCGGTAAGGTTTGTACCGCTTGCGGATTTAAGGATTATTCATCCTTTTATAGAATGTATAAATCTCGTTTCGGTGTTTCGCCCAAGCAGGACGATATGACCAAATCTACTAAAAAGTAATTATAAAACACAAAAACCCGCGGTCTGTTTAAAGACCGCGGGTTTTATAATGATTGTAGAACGTGGAAACGCAAAACGTTTCCACAAAAGCCGATAAATCGGCTTTCAAGCAATCAAATTTCGTAAAATTTGATTGCTAAGTCGGAGGCCAAGCGGTCTTAGGAAGAC
>JAZRQE010000022.1:0-6086 GCA_045649545.1 Acutalibacteraceae bacterium | reverse complement strand
TATGAAAGATTGTGATGTTAATTTAATATTTAAAATGTGCCTAAGTTAGCATATAGCCTATGTTATAACCTGCACTCCAAATGAACCACAGTGCCGCAATAAAAATAAGAATAACGCCGAAAATAGTAAAAAGCCGAATTTTAGTGTTACTACCGAGGTCAGCAAGGAAATAGCCAATAGTTGCTATAATCATAGGGAATATCATATCAAGCATGCGTTTGCCTTCTTATCATAATCATTAAATGTAAAACATTTCCCAGGGTATCATCCACAAAATGAATATAATTGCACCGATACCTACAAGTGCTGCTAGTATTAAACCGGTGTTGTTGTTTGCTTGATTGTTTGCTTCATTAGCTGCCATAATCTCTGTAGATATGTTTGCATTAACATTGTCTAGCTTGTTTCTGCAGTTTTTGTTCATATTTGTTGCGGCGGTTGAAATAGAAATTCCAATGCTGGGAGTTGTAAACATCTGGTTTTTAGCATTCAGTTTGTACATTGAAACAAGGTCGGTAAGCAATGTGACAGCGTAATCCAATTTTTCTTTTTCAATTGTAGGGTCGTTTAAAGCTTTTACTGCATCAACATAGCGATAAAATGCGTTGGTAAAACTAATGGCTGCATTAGACATTTCACCAAGTGTAATATCATGGCAGTTACAATATGCTCGGAAGAAAGGCGCATCAATATTAGAGGCGTCGTTAATTACTACCATATCAAAGTGTTTGGCGGCCTCGGTATGTTGACCGTTTTCCATTTCTTCGACTGCTGTTTTCATAAGATTTTCAAGATTAAGTTCCATAAAATATCCCTCCTAATTTTGTGTTCGTAATATTTGAACAACACAATTATACTCAAAGATTGAGTATTTGTCAATACTCAATTTATGAGTATGATAGTATATTTTACAAAAGGAGGTTTGGTTATGGATTATCGTGAGCGTATGCGTGGACTTAGGGAAGACCGCGACCTTACTCAAGCACAAGTTGCAAAAATAATCAATAAATCTCAGCAAGGGTACAATCACATCGAAATCGGCAGAGCAGAGCTTAAGATTGAAGATTTAATTAAGCTGTGTGATTTTTATAAAGTATCTGCTGATTATTTTATAGGTAGAAAAGAAAAATAGCACCCAATTCCGATTGTGGAATAGGGTGCTATAATTATATTGTAGGGTCAGGCGTCCCCGACTGACCGAGAGTGGATACGGTGTGCTCGTTGTTTGATTATAGCGTATGTTTGCGCATAGCGCAATATCGTTTGCCGAAGGCAACACTGTTTATGCGAAGCATAACACTGTTTGCGACTTGTCGCAACTTCGTTTTGTGTCCACTTTGCGAACAACGATGTTCTCGCTTTGCTTGAAATGATGTTTGCAACTAAAGTTGAAAAACGATGTTATGTCCTGCGGACATAAACACAAAAAAATAAGGACTTGCTTTCGCAAGTCCTTATTTTTTTGGTGGGAGCGGGTGGATTCGGACCACCGAAGCGAAACGCAACAGATTTACAGTCTGCCCCCTTTGGCCACTCGGGAACACTCCCATATTAACTTTTTAAAAAAGGTGGAGCTGGTTGACGGACTTGAACCCCCGACCTGCTGATTACAAATCAGCTGCTCTACCAACTGAGCTAAACCAGCGTGTAATGCATTTTGAACGCCTAAATAATATACCACAACAAACACTCAATGTCAACAGTTATTTTTAATAATTTTAAAAAATATTTTAAATGTCGTTTTTGGTAAGCTATAAAGGGAGGGGAAACCCCTCCCTTTATATTTTGCTCGTTATTTCTGTCCTAATTCCTTTGTTCTTTTAAAGCTTGCAGAAACGGCGCCCAAGCAGGTTTCCTTTAAATTTAAGTTTTCTAAAACCTTTACACCCTCAATTGTACTACCGTTAGGACTGCAGACAGCGTTTTTAAGTTCTTCAGGGCTAACCCCAGTTTCTTTAACCATTTTAGCGGCACCCATAACTGTTTCGGCAGCGTATTTCAATGCCTTATCTCTCGACAGTCCGCATTTAACTCCGCCGTCAGCAAGTGCGTCGATAAACATATAAACGAATGCCGGTCCGCAACCTGAAACCGCACAACCTGCATCAATCAATTCCTCGCTGATTTCGTCGCAAATGCCGGCAGTTGCCATTACATTGAGGAAGAGTGCAACATCACTGTCGGTTGACAGTTTGTTGTAGCAGTAAAGTATCATTCCGTTTTCTACTGCCGCAGGTGTATTGGGCATAATGCGTATTGTGGGGTATTCGCCACCTGCCATTTCGCCTAGCGATTGCAGGGTGACACCTGCCGCCATGGATACCAGCACAAAACGGCTTTTACGTGTTTTTAAAGCATCTGTAAGCGAGCCTAAAACATCTCCCAAAACCTGAGGCTTGACACCTAAAAATATCATATCACAGTTTTCGGCAATCCATTGGTTTGTAACAGCGGTAGCACCTATTTCTTCTGCTAACGCTTGTGCTTTTTCTAAGTTGTAGTCAGCTAAAAATATTTCGTTTTGCGTGTTTTTAGCGGCTTTGGCTAAAGTTCCGCCCATATTTCCGCAACCGATAAATCCAATTTTTTTCATATTCTTTAATTCCTTTAACGAGTTTGTCCGTTTCCGCGGATAATGTATTTGTAAGAGGTCAACTCTTTTAATCCCATAGGACCTCTTGCGTGCAGTTTTTGTGTAGAAATACCCATTTCACAGCCTAAACCAAACTCACCGCCGTCGGTAAAACGGGTTGAGGCATTGACATATACTGCCGCACTGTCAATAAGTAAGGTAAAGCGGTCAGCATTAGCGGTGTTTTCGGTCACGATACACTCACTGTGTCCGGTTGAATGTGCTGAAATGTGGCTGATAGCCTCGTCTACACTTTCAACAACCTTAATACTCAAAATATAGTCTAAAAATTCGGTATCAAAATCGTTTTCATTAGCTTTTGTGCCGTCGATTATTTTTTGTGCTTTCTCACAAAGGCGAAGTTCAACGGGTGAAAGACCTTTTTCAACTCTCTTTTCAACCAATCTATCTTTTAAAAGGGGTAAAATTTCTTTAGCAACGGCACTGTTAACCAAACAAACTTCAGCCGCATTGCAAACTGAAGGACGGCTTGTTTTGGCATTTTCGACTATGTTGAGAGCCATTTCAATATTTGCAGACTCGTCAATATAAATATGACAAATACCTGTGCCTGTTTCAATACAAGGAACTTTGGCGTTTTCAACACAACTTCTGATAAGTCCTGCACCGCCGCGAGGAATAAGCATATCAACGTATCCTATTGCGGTCATAAGGTCGGTCGCACTTTGTCTTGAGGTGTCAGTTATAAGGCTTACTGTATCTTCGGGGAAGCCGGCAGCCACAATACCCTCACGCAAAGCATTTGCTATAGCAATATTTGAGTTTATAGCTTCTTTTCCGCCGCGAAGTACACAGACGTTGCCGGCTTTTATACTTAAAGCGGCGGCGTCGGAGGTTACATTCGGGCGGCTTTCGTAAATCATTGCGAGCAAGCCTAACGGCACTGAAACCTTGTTAATTGTAAGCCCGTTAGGGCGGTTGACAGTAGTTAAGGTTTCACCCAACGGGTCAGGTAGGGCAGTGACCTCAACCATAGCATCAGCCATAGCGTAAATTCTTTGTTTATTAAGTGTCAATCGGTCAATCATAACGGTAGAGATTTTACCGGTTGCATTTTTAATATCAATTTCGTTTGCCGTAATAATTTTATCGCAGTGTGCCTTTAAGCTTTGAGCCATTTTAACAAGGGCGTTGTTGCGTTGCTCACCGCTTGAGGCGGCAACAGCAGTTTTGCAAAGCTTTGCCTTTTGTAAAATTTCCAATGTAGTCATCTTGTCACCGTTTTCCGTAAAATCTTGTGCCTATTTTTTCGCCGTTTGCAATTTCATAAAGTGCTTCAGGGTCATTACCGTCGGTTATTACCATATCAATGTTATTATCCATACACATTTTAGCGGCTTTGATTTTAGTCTGCATTCCGCCGGTGCCTAAAGATGAGCCTGCACCGCCGCCCAGTGCTACTATTTCATCGGTAATTTCAAAAACACTGTCTATAAGCTTGGCGTTTGTGTCCTTGTGAGGGTCGGCAGTGTAAAGACCTTTAATATCGGATAAAAGTATAAGTAAATCTGCCTTTGCCTCAACTGCAACAATTGCCGATAATGTATCGTTATCACCAACTGAAATCTCATCGGTTGCAATGGTATCGTTTTCATTAATAACCGGCAAAACGTTAAGCTCTAAAAGTCGGTTTAACGTGTTATGGAAGTTTTGGTTACGGCTTTGATTCTCGAGGTCGTTGCCGGTGAGTAGTATTTGAGCAATGATGTGACCGTATTCCGAAAACTCTTTATCGTATATATACATCAGCTCGCACTGGCCAATAGCGGCTGCTGCCTGCTTGGTAGGAACATCCTTTGGCTTTTCGGTTAATCCTAATTTGCCAACGCCCATGCCGATAGCACCTGATGAAACCAAAATCAACTCGTGACCGGCGTTTTTAAGGTCACTCATAACTCGGCAAATTTTTTCGACATGGCGAATATTCAAATTTCCTGTTTTGTGGGTAAGTGTTGATGTACCTACCTTGATTACAATTCTCATTTTAAATTACCTCGCAGTTTAGCGATTTTTTTATATTATAATGGACGTTGAACGTGGAAATGACACTTTCAGGGTCATTTCCACACCAAATCTTAGATTTGGTCACAAATTTTCTTTGAAAATTTGACTTTAACCGTTGCAATGAATATCGAGCCAATTCAAATTTTTATTATTTGAATTGGCAAAAGCCGATTTGTCGGCTTTTGTGGAAACGTTTTGCGTTTCCACGTTCTACAATCATTATAGCTTTATTATCCGCCACTTGCAAGAGTAATATATAATAAATAGGATAATTTCAGCCATATTTTGTAAATTATTCTATTGCTTTTTATTGGTTTGAATGATAAAATATCATAGATAAATTATTAGGAGGAAATCAAATGGATATTTTATGGAAAAACCTGCTGGAGTTTACCTGGCAGGACGGCGTAATGATTTTAATTGGCTTTTTGCTAATTTTCCTTGCAATTAAAAAGGAAATGGAGCCTACTTTGCTTTTACCTATGGGCTTCGGTACATTGTTGGTTAACATTCCAGGTGCCGACGTTATTGCACAAAAAATAGTAAACCTTGTTGGTATTGGCGGAGAAAAGGTTGAATTTGTTGAAGAAGGTGGTGCACTGACCACACTTTATAACGCAGGTATTGCAAACGAACTATTCCCGTTATTGCTGTTTATCGGTATCGGTGCAATGATTGACTTTGGCCCGTTGCTTACTAACCCCAAGTTAATGTTATTCGGAGCCGCCGCACAGTTCGGTATATTCTTTACATTCTTTATGGCAAGAATGTTCTTCCCGGAAATTGATTCTGCTTCAATTGCTATTATCGGTGCTGCTGACGGTCCGACTTCCATTGCAGTTGCTAATACATTGGGCTCGCAGTATGTAGGCGCTATTACTGTTGCGGCTTATTCATATATGGCATTAGTTCCGATTATTCAGCCGCCGGTTATAAAATTGCTTACAACCAAAAAAGAACGCATGATTCGTATGCCGTATGAGCAGAAATCGGTTTCAAAATTAACAAGAATTATGTTCCCGATTATCATTACGGTTGTAGCATCTGCTATTATTCCGCAGGCAACTGCTCTTATCGGCTTCTTGATGTTCGGTAACCTTATCCGCGAATGTGGTGTATTAGATTCGCTTTCCGAAACAGCACAAAAGGTGTTGGCTAACCTTATTACCATTTTCCTTGGCATTTCAGTTGCATTTAATATGACCTCGGATAAGTTCTTAAAACTTGATACATTGCTTATTATGGGTCTTGGTCTTATTGCATTTATTGTTGATACTGCAGGCGGCGTATTGTTTGCAAAGTTCCTCAACTTGTTCCTTAAAAACAAAATCAATCCTATGATTGGTGCTGCAGGTATCTCCGCATTCCCGATGTCGGGACGTATTGTTCACAAAATGGGACTTAAGGAAGACCCGCAGAACTTCCTTTT
>JAZRQE010000021.1:0-14181 GCA_045649545.1 Acutalibacteraceae bacterium | reverse complement strand
TATCTTTTTCTTATTGTTCTTCCTCTTCTGCAAGTTCGTTTTTAGGTGCTTTTTCAAGCAATTCTGCAAATTGCTCTTTTGATAGAATAGTGAATTCCGCCTTATAGTCTTTTCCTCTGCCTGATGTCTTATATTGCATATAAATCGGCATTGGGATAAACGATAAATGGAACTCCAACAGATTAAGAGGATATACAAATATCTGTTTTGTAACCCTTTCGTAAAATGCTTCGTTTAGGTCATTCTCGGAAAGTGCGAGTACAGACTCTAACTGTTCTACATACTCGGTGTATATTTGTACCTCTGCACTCGCAGAATCTCCCTGTTCTTGCATTTGACGGAGTTGTGCTTGTAAATCTTCATATTGCTTGTTAAGTGTTCCAATACTTGAATAATAGGCAATATCAGGAACAGAACCACTTGTCCAACCCAAAGTGAGCTTGGAGATTTCGCCTTGCTTCTTTTCAAGTGCCGTTTGCAGTTTGGCAATCTGCTTGGTGGTGTCCTTAGGTTTTGAGAGTTCGGCTATTTCCTTTTTCATTTCATCAAGTAGTGGTTCTCTGTACGGAATAATATACTCGGTAATAATATCGTGAATTGCCGTTTGTAACACCCTGTCATTTACTCGCAGAGCATTACAACCCACTATTTTGGTTTCGCCAGTTTCAAGGGTTGTTTGCTTGTATTTTCCTCTTTGATGATTTTCAAAGCACACCCAAGCACGATAAGGGATGTTCTTTTGTTTTTTTACATAACTGACATACCTACCCTTGCAAAGCCCACAATATACTTTACCACTTGTCCAATATCTGTTTGAGTGCTTTGCCTTGATTTCTTCACTTGGTGCATTTTCCTGTAAAATTGTTTGCACCTTGTTCCATAATTCTCGGTCAATGATAGCACTTTCGGGGTGGTGGTCTGTTATGTAACACTTGTAAGAATCATCTTCTGTATTATACTTTTTCTTGTGGGACATCGGGTTAGGTGTATATGTTTTGCCCTGTTCCAAGTCACCCACATATTTTTCATTTCGTAAAATACGAAGAATGACAGTATTGCTCCATCCGTTTTTGTATCGTTTTGTTGTGATGCCTTGTTGTTCTAATCTTCTGCCAATTCGGTGAGTACCCTCGCCACTTGCAAACCACTCAAAAATCTTTTTAATAACCTCTGCTTCTTCGGGGATGATTTCAAAGTGTTGAATATCGTCTTCATCCTTAACAATGTTATACCCGTACATTTCTTTACGACCAAATACAACACCTTGCTTCATCCTTTGTTGCTGTCCCCATTTAACACGGCGAGATGTTCTTAAACTTTCACTTTGAGCACTATTTCCCGCAATAGACAAAGGTTCAAGGTATTCAATATCTTCCGTACAAATATCATCTGATAAAAACCAAATATAAACACCGTTATTCCTTAATTTTTTTGCATCACTTAACAGTTCTTCAACATTTCGGGAAAATCGGGAAACCTCTTTTGTTAGAATGATGTCTATTTTGCCATTCAAGGCATCTTTCATCATTCTGTTAAATCCATCTCGTTTTTCTTTCGATGTTCCTGATAATCCTTCATCAAAATAAATATCAACTTTATTCCAATTTGGGTGCGAAGAAAAATATGCTTCAAAAAATCTCTTTTGTGCTTTTAAGGAGTTTCTTTGGTCTGTTGCATCGGTTGAAACACGACAGTATGCACATACCCTATGTGGTTTATCATCCTCAATTTTTAGTCGCTTCTTTTTGCCTTGTGTTTCCCTTACATTGCTCATACTGAACATCCTCTCTCTCGATACCAATTACATCTTTTATGTAGTTCTTCATTTCAATAATGAACTGTCGCTCTGCTTCGGGTGTTCTAAACAAAGCATCTGGATTGGTTATCAATGATAAATGCCCCTTGCTATGTAATAATTCATAGCAATTATATGCATAACAGGTGTAGTATAATAACCTGTTATCATCATTCAGTAGGGTGTAGGCATTTTCAATCTGCTCTTGTGTCATATCGTTATGATAGTAGTTATAAAGGTTTTCTAACATTGTTTTATACCTCCTTGTGCTACCATTATAACATAAACAATTTTATTCTTCAATACCAACGTCTGTCAATAGTCCTTTAAGTTCTGCTAAAGGCATTGCGTAACGTTGGCTTAAATAACGCAAACTTGCACCAATTTCACCGTCAGGGCCACCATATTGTGACATAATTAAAGCAGCTAATTTAGGGTTTGTTTGCTTAATTTTTATAGGATACTGCAACTTTTTCTGATATTGCCACATTTAGTTTGCCTCCTTTTCCCACGGCCACGGATTTTTAACCCAATCAAATCCGTTCGAGCCGAAATCACCTGATGCCGAAAGCGGTCCATACTCTTTTTCATACTGTTTTAAGAATTCCTTGTATCTCAAACGGTATACCTCAAATTTCTTTAATGCTTCCGTGTCATAAGGATGAGTATCGAGATAAAGCACCATTTCGTGCATTGCAAATTGTGCGGCACGAACACAGTCAAGCAACTGTTGTTTATCCATATCCATTAGTGCTTACCTCCTGTAAACTTACCGCGAAACGGCTTGTCAAGTTCTGGGAACAAAGTTCCTCTTTGAAGTGCGTCGTTTTCAGAATATACTTCACCTAATCTTTGCATAGGAACATAAGCCATTGTCAAAGGCAATTTATCAAGCGGTACATCAGAAAATTTTGATTCATTTTGTGGTTTTTCGGGCGGATAGAACCCGATAAATTTTAAATCTGTCATTATAAACTCCTTTTCAACGTTGTAGTTGAACATATTTTGAGAGATTTTGTCCCTCATAACATACTATGAAGATTTAAAAATATCAGTTCTAAAAAAATTCTTAAAATTTGTAAAATAACACTTGAAATTTTAAAGATAGTGTGGTAATATAGTTGCGTTGTCCGGGTGTAGCCCAGTTTGGTAGAGCGCTTGAATGGGGTTCAAGAGGCCGCAGGTTCGACTCCTGTCACTCGGACCAAAGACGTAAGATATTTAGATATCTTACGTCTTTTTTTATAAAGTTAAAACGGCTTGCACAATAATGTGCAAGCCGTTTGTTATTAATAAATATTAATAATTCTCTTGTCTTACTTCAAAGAAGCTCCGCGGGTGAGCACATACCGGGCAAACTTCAGGAGCTTTCTTACCCATTACCAAGTGACCGCAGTTACGGCATTCCCACATGGTCTCCTCGCTCTTTTCAAATACCTTCTGCATCTCAACATTATTAAGCAATGCACGGTATCTCTCCTCGTGAGCTTTCTCAATTTTAGCAACCTCGCGGAACTTGAAAGCTAAATCGGTAAAGCCTTCTTCCTCGGCTTCTTTTGCAAAGCGGTCGTACATATCGGTCCACTCGTAGTTTTCACCTGCGGCAGCACCAGCGAAGTTCTGAGCAGTATTACCAAGCTCACCCAAAGCCTTGAACCACATTTTTGCATGCTCTTTTTCGTTGTCTGCAGTTTTCTGGAAAATTGCAGAAATTTGCTCGAAACCTTCCTTTTTAGCGACAGAAGCGAAGTAGGTGTACTTATTTCTTGCCTGACTCTCGCCTGCAAATGCTTCCATCAAATTTCTTTCAGTTTTGCTTCCCTTTAATTCCATTATTATTTCCTCCAAATTTATATTTTATAATTTATTAACCGCGACAATTATCGCAGATATAATACATATTTAGTTCGTATGATGAAATTTCTTGACCGGTTTTCTGTTTTAGTTCCTCAAGCAAATCACAGTTTTTAAGAAATACATCCATAACATTACCACACTCTCTACATTTTAAATGCTCATGTGGCAGATACGCATTGTCATATCTATCCGGCTCACCGTGACACGTGATTCGTCTAATCAAACCCGCATCGGTCAATGCATTAATATTGTTATAAACCGTCGCCATTACAATCCCCGGCATCTTAAGTTTTGCTATTTCAAAAACTTGCTCAACAGTAGGATGTATGCAAGACGTATTAACAATATCAAATATCAATTTTCTTTGTTTTGTCATTGTTAACCTCGTTTTTAGAATTATTCTAAATTTAATATACCACAAATTTGTGATTTGTCAAGTACTTTTTTAAAATAATTCTAAAAAATTATATTACATTAAAAAACCACCGAAACTTATTCGGTGGTTTTTTAACTTATTGAGTAGTTGTTGTACTTGATGTTGAATTTGTGCTATTAGAGGCATTGCTGCCCGATTCAGTACCTGAAGCAGTGCCGTCGCCGGCTACTGCTCCCTCACCCTCAGGAATCTCCGGCTCGGGTACAATTTCAGGTAAAAGTACACCTTGATGCGAAGTACAAGCACTCGGCAACGCAATATTAGATTTATACCAACCCTCTGCCTTGTTTTCGCAAAGGTCAGTAGCCAACAGTCCGGTTGATTTACAGTAGTATCTGTGATACACAAACTCGCTGTCAGTAAACTCTTTGACTTCCAAATCCTTATGAATTCGTTGCATAACGGTTTTCCACATATTTTTAGCAAGTCGAGAATTATTTAGTTTTTCCTGATTATCATATCCAAACCAGCAAGAACCGACATAATAAGGTGTACCGCCTGCAAGCCAGCTGTCATAAACGTCACTGGATGTACCGGTTTTAGCATAGCATTTAATCGTTTCACTAAACGAAGCAATTTCTTTTGCTGTACCCTTTTCGCCGTATACAACGTTCTGAAGCAGATGGTTCATAATTGTTGCAGTATTTTCGTCAAGTGACGCAACACCGTTATTTTGCTCTAAAATAACCTTGCCATGTTGGTCGGTAACCAAAGTAAATGTAGTTGGCTCATAGTACATACCCAAATTTCCAAAAACAGCAAAAGCCGCGGCAGACTGAGTTGTACTAATTCCTTTTACCGTACCGCCAAGACCTAATGACGAAAGGTTCATATCTTGAGCACCAAGCAAATTATCAACGCCGAAGTTATCATCAAGGAAATAATAGGTTGATTCAACGCCCATTTGCTTAACCAACTTACAAGGAATAGTATTAGTTGAACGCTCTAACGCTTCTGCAACTGTCATATTACCATCATATCGGTCGTATGAGTTAGCAGGACCGGGTGAACCGTCGGGATAATAGCGGTCAAGCGGTGAATCTTCCATAATCGTAGAGTAATTAATTAAACTCTTTTGAATTGCTTGAGAATAAGCAGCCAACGGTTTCATAGTCGAACCCGGTTGACGTTGTGTCATAGTTGCACGGTTAAGTCCACGGTTGGTTGTTTTCTCACCCGAACCGCCGATTATACCGACAATATGGCCTTCGTAATCCATTATTGTAAAGGCAGATTGAACACGCTTGCCGTTTTTCTTACTCTTTAAATAGAAGTATTTTTCAATATTTGAATACTCCTCTTCAAGAATGTTTTGAATTTCAGGATTTACGGTACAATAAATCTTATAACCGCCGTTATAAATGTTTTTAGAGGCATAAGATTCATCCATACCGTATTCAGAAACTAAACGGTCAACCATTTCGTCAATCAAAGTATCAATAAAGAAACTATTAACAGTGTTGACGTTTCTTGCATTTTCGTCAGCAACAATTTCCAAATCAACTTCTTTTGCTTCTCTGTAAACCTCTTCCGAAATATAACCCTGGTCCATCATCTGATACAAAACGTTAATACGTCGTTCTTTATTATATTCAGGGTTTTTATCAGGACGGTATTTCTCAGGTTCTTTCGCCAAACTTGCGATTGCTGCACATTCAACCAGAGTCAATTCATCGGTTGTTTTGCCAAAATAGTAGTTCGCGGCAACCTCAACACCGCAAATACCGCCGCCAAGACTTATAGTATTAAGGTAACATTCAAGAATGGTATCCTTATGGTACTCACTTTCTAAATACCGAGCGCGCATAATCTCACGGATTTTACGCATTGGCGTCTGTTTATTATCACCCGTGATATTTTTGACCAGCTGCTGAGTAATCGTCGAACCGCCTTGATTTGATGAATACAAATCAACAAACATATTTGCAAAAGCGGCAACAGTACGTTTCCAGTCAACACCTTGGTGCTGTCTGAAGCGTTTATCTTCAATTGCTACAAAAGCGTTCTTTAAATCTTCGGGCATTTTATCAAACTCAACCCAAATACGGTTTTCCTCTCCGTGCAAACGCTTATATTCAACAAATTCACCGGTTTTTGTATCGGGTGCGTAAATTGTGGTTGTAAAGCCCAAGGACATTTCGTCAAGGTCCTCATGGACCGTATCATCTACATAGTTAAAAACATAAATCGCGAATGCACCAACAACAAGGCAACCGGTAATAACACCGATAAGCATTAATGAAAGAAATGCCTTGCCGGCAATTTTAGAATAATGTTTTATCTTTGCTTTTGTTTCTTTTGTTAATTTCTTCTGGGTCAACTTTTTAAAGAAACTTCTTGTATCCTTAAAACTGCCTAAGGCAACATCGTCGGTAGAATCGTTGTCATCCGACAAATCAAACGTTTCACTATTAACTTCATCAGACTGCTTTGTAAAAGCATTAATATCAAACTCTACCTCATTATTAAAATCATCATCAGGCACAATACTACCATTATCGGTTGAAGTATTATCCTTACTACTATTAAAATAATCAAGGTCATAATCCTTATTGTTATTGGGATTACTCATAATTGCCACCTCCTGCGACAAATATTAGTAGTTCTACATTATTTTACCACAATTAATACCGCTTGTGTGTTACAGTATTGTTACAACTTTTAAAACAAAATGTATTTTATTTAGTGTTTTTGTATTTTTAAATAATTCTATATATGTTTAAATTATTATCATATGTATAATACTTTTAATCAGGATTAAAATAAAATAAAACTAAAAGGAAAAATAATGAAAATCAGTAAAAAAATTTTAATTACAATATGTTCGGCACTCATAATTATCTCATGCTATGCCTTCACAATAACTGCAATAACGGCAAATACCAAGCCTGCCGAAACACCTAAAATTACCGAAACACCGCCTATTTATTATATTGTCAAGCAACATAATGACAGAATTGCAGTCTTTATAAGCGGAAACGACGAGCCATTGCAAATTTTAGACTCTCCATTCGTTAGAGACTTGCCGGAATATGACCAACAAATACTTTCAAAAGGAATTATAGTCAATAATAACGAAGAACTTTTACGTGTTTTAGAAGACTACGATAACTGATTGTTTAAATACTGTTGTGCCGCCAAAAAGTCCTTATCAACCCTAATGCCGTTGACAAACCTGTAATTTAACTCATCATCTGTCCATTCCACAGGAACAGTCGGCTCTATACCAACGCCGTCGACACATTTGCCGCTTTTTGTATAATACTTTGCAACCGTAAAACGAACCTGAGAGCCATCACTTAAAGTATATGTTCTTTGAACAACACCTTTTCCGTAAGTTTTACGTCCGACTGTTACAGCCTTGCCATAATCAATAAGCGATTGTGTAAACAGTTCTGATGCACTTGCGCTGTTTTTGTCGGTTAAAACCGCCATTGGCAGATTTATTTCATGCTTATCAGACATAAGAATTTCATCAAAATCGTCATCCTTGTAGTCAACCTTTGTAACTAGTCCTTCGGGTACAAGGTAATCAACCATTTGATAAACAGAGTTTAACGTTCCGCCTCCGTTACCTCTTACATCAAATATTAACGCAGCTGCATTTTGTTTAATTAAATTATCAACCGCAGATTTAAACTGCTCAACTGTTTTATCGTTAAATGTTGTGATATTAATATAACCTATATTCCCTATTTTCTCATAAAATACTGATTGGGAAACAAATTGCGACAGAGTTATTTCAAGATTTAAGCTAACACCGTGTCGCAAAACCGAAACGGCTATTTTTTGCCCAATTGGAATAGTAGGAATATAGTTTATTGCCGCTGAATACCCTATTTCCTTAACAACATTTGCATCAAGAGAAACTATTTCATCGCCTTTTTTTATTCCTGCTTTTTCAGCGGGGCTATCTTTATGAACCTCACTTACATATATGTTATAACTATCAGGATGCATCGTAGCCTGAATACCGATTCCGGTGTTATAGCCCTTTAATGAGTTTGTATTTTCAGTAGCCTCATCAACAGTTAAATATCCGGCATAACGGTCATCCAATCCTGCAACAAAGCCGTATGCAAGACCGTCAATCATAGTCTGTTTATCAATATCACCAATATAGTATTTTTCAACTAAATCATTGATTTCAAGCACTCGCTCATTGTATTTGTATAATTTGCCCTCACGTATTGGGACTACAACAAAAGCAAAAAGCATTGAAGTCAGTGCGATTGATACAACCGTAAAAAAGCAAACTATTGTAACAACTGTGCTTAAAGAAATTTTTTTATCCATAAAACACCTTAGTATCAAGTAAGTTTAACGGGGACTGAAATTTCAGTCCCCGCAATTAATTAATAGAATTTCATCGGGTCAACCGTTGCATAATTAAGCTTATGCTGGTTCTGTTTGGTGCCTACACGAACTTCAAAATGCAAGTGATATCCGGTTGAAGCTCCGCTCGTTCCAACGTAACCGATAGTTTGACCTCTACGGACATACTGACCGGATTTAACTATATATTTAGTCATATGAGCATAAAGTGTTGCGTAGTACTTACCGTCGTCACCTTTACCGTGGTCAAGCACAACATAATACCCGTAACCACCGGTATTGTACGTAGCAAGTGAAACATATCCGTCTGCAGCCGCAATAATAGGTTTACCTTTAATTCCGCTACCGCCAACGTCAATACCTTTATGCAATTTCCATTTACCTGAAATAGGATGAGTACGGTAACCGTAAGGCGAACCGACTTTATAATAACCCGGTATAGGCCATGCAAATTCACCGTCATAAACCTGATTATTATCGCCCTTTAAAGCAGCGTTGATTTGATTTTCAATACTTTCCTCAGCTTTTTCAATATCGTCAATTTCATCTTCCAATTTACCGATATTAGAATTAATACCACCCAAGGTTGAGTTAACTTCCTTGATTTGAGAGGCTAATTCTGCCTTTTTCTCGGCAAGTAAAGCCTTAGAGTCATTCTGTTCAATTTTAAGTTTTTCAATATCCTTCTTATTCTGCTCAATTTCTTTCATATCACTAACGATACGGTTCATCATTGCAGAATCATAAGCACTAACCGACTGTGTAAGTTGAGTTTTAGAAAGCAAATCGTCAAGACCGTCAGCACTCAATAAAACAGCTAAAGAAGAAGTCATTTCTCCGCCATTCATAAAAATTGTACGCAAACGCTGTCTAAAAGCATATTTTGTATCTTCAAGTTGCTGTGTTTTTTCTGCAATATTTGTTTGAGCATCAACAATCTTTGCATCAAGGTCAGAAATTTGCTTATCAACTGCTTTAATCTGACTTTGTGTATTGTTGATTTTCTTCTGTATTGCAGACTTAATTTTGTTTTGGTCAGCCTTATCTTTTTTGAGATTAGCTATTTCTTTTTCGATTTGTTTTTTCTCTTCTTCAAGCTCTTTTATCATCTGCTGATACTCATCAACAGTAGCAGCTTCTGCTTTTTTAGAGAACAAATCAGGTGTGAAGAAGAAGGTACCAAATACAAAACATAAACACAGTACAGATATTATAATTTTTTTGAAATTAAAGTGCACGGAATTCGCTACCTTCCTTTCTTAAGTATTTGTTAATCATAAATGCACTGGAGAACAATCCGGCAAAGCAACCGATACATGCGAATATGCCGAATATATACCAGAAGAATTCAGTAAACGGTATCAAAGACACAAGATTCAACTGATTTTTAATAACACCCTCAACGGCATTATAAACGAAATATAAAATAACAGTTGTTGAAATAGCAGAAAGTAAACCGATTGTCACGCCCTCAATCATAAAAGGTAGTCTGACAAACGAGTCTGTCGCACCAACAGCCTTCATAATACTGATTTCAAGTTTACGGTTGTACATTGTAACACGAATAGTGTTGGAAACAATCATAAGTGAAATAAGCAACAATACTGCAACAATCCAAAATCCGATTATACTAATTGCTTTTTCAATAGTTGAAATTTTCTGTGCAATATCCTTTTGGGATTTTACCTGGTCAACACCTTTTAATTTCGCAATACTGTCTATTGTTTCATCAAATTTATTAAGGTCAATAAATGAAACTTTTGCACCACATTGCATTGGGTTGCCGTACTCATCGCTTTCCAAAAGTTCCTTATAATACTTTGCATCCTCTTCGGGCATAGTTTCCAACTGCTTTTTCAATGCATCGTCACCGCTAAAATACTCAACTGATGCAATATTATCAAGTTTTTCAATTTCAGAACAAAGCATTATAGCTTCAGTAAAGCTATGTATTGTGTAATCGTTTTCAGTAATGTCGTTATAAGTGTTGCCATTTGCATTACCGGTCTGAGAATAAAGTGCAGCGTTACGGTCATCAAAATAAACGTTAACGACGTTCTCTTTTTCCAACTGGTTCAAAGCCTTATCAATATTAATTGACAAAGCAACAGCCAAACCGATAACCGACATACAAGCAACCAATACACCAATAGAGGCAATTGACATCAATTTATTAAGCCAAATATTCTTAAAACCGTTACCGATTAAATATCTCACGCTCGTCAGTTTCATAATAAACCTCCGTTCGCGTTATCGGCAACAATTCTGCCGTTTTCAATCATAATAACTCGCTGACCGAAGTCACGAACCAACTGATGCTCGTGAGTAACCATCAAAATTGTGGTACCTCTGCGGTTGATTTCGGTCAAAAGCTCAACAATTTCGTATGACATATTCGGGTCAACGTTACCTGTAGGCTCGTCCGCAATAATAAGGCTCGGTTTATTAACCAAAGCACGGGCTAAGCCCACACGCTGTTGTTCGCCGCCCGACAGTTCAGCCGGTTTACATCTTGCTTTTTCTGCAAGACCAACCATATTCAAAGCACGCGAAACATTTTTTCGGATTTCCTGACGTGAAGCACCCACAACGTGCATTGCAAAAGCAACATTTTCAAAAACATTCATATTGGGAATCAAACGGAAATCCTGGAAAACGATACCCATAGTTCTGCGGAAGTATGGTACCTGTTTTCTTCTCATTTTAGTGAGTCTAAAACCGTTTACGGTAATTTCACCGGTATTCGGTTTTTCCTCACGCATTATTAACTTCATAAAGGTACTTTTACCGGCACCCGAAGGACCGACAACAAACACAAATTCACCTTTATTTATTCTGATATTAACATCGTCAAGAGCGTGAGTACCGTTTGCATAGTTTTTAGACACACCTTTAAACTCAATCAAAGGTTTAACGGCTTTATCACGTTGACCGATTGCAAAATCCTTTTCTATATTAATCACTCTTTCTCAAAGTAGCAGATTACACTGAAAATCAATATTTAACAGGATTAGACCTTAAATACTTCTTAACCATCAATGCAATTTTAAAGATAATTGCATGGTCAAACTCACGCAAATCAAGACCTGTGATTTTCTTGATTTTTTCAAGTCTATAAACAAGAGTATTTCTATGAACGAACAATTTTCTTGAGGTTTCGGAAACGTTAAGGTTATTTTCAAAGAATTTTTGAATAGTAAACAATGTTTCCTGGTCTAAACTTTCAATAGTACCTCTTTTAAACACTTCACGAAGGAAAGATTCGCAAAGAGTAGTAGGTAAATGATAAATCAAACGTGCAATACCTAAATTATCGTAGCTTACAATTGCTTTCTCGGTATCAAAAACCTTACCTACCTCTAACGCAACCTGTGCTTCCTTGAAAGAACGCGCAAGTTCTTTTAAGTTTTCAACTGTTGAGCCTATACCGACAACAGCGTGTGTATAATAAAACTCACTTGCCAAGGTATCAACGATTGAGCCTGCCAAATTCTCAAGGTCGCTCGACTCAATACCGTGTTTAGTTTCTTTAACCAATGCAATATCGGTCTCGCTGATATTGATAATAAAATCCTTATTCTTATCCGGGAAAAGATTTTGAATAATATCAAACACCGAAACATCATTATTGGAAGTTACGCGAATGAGGAAAACAGTACGTGCAACATCGCTGTTGAAACGAAGCTCACGTGCCTTTAAATTGATATCGTTAGAAAGAATATTCTCTAAAATAACATTCTTTATAAAATTACCGCGGTTATATTTCTCGTCATAATAAAACTTAATATTAGAAAGAGAAATCGATAAAATCGAAGCATACTTTGCAGCCTGTGGGTCATTACCCTCAACAAACAAGATATACTCTGCCCTTTGCGGAGTCCCAAACATTTTATATGTATACTGTCCTCTTACAAAAGAATCATTAGTACCTGCACCACCGGCAAACATCACCTCGTGAGTTTCACCAATTTTGCCAAGGTCACTACAAGCGATTACTGTATAGTTTTCATCTATAACGCCGACAGTTCGGTCAATAGCATCCTTCATTTGATGGATAACACCTTGAAAAAGTCTGTTTGACATTATATGTCCACCTCATTAACTTCCATAATTTGTGCATTTTATACACATATACATTTTACACAATTTGTAGCCATTTTGCAAGAGGAAAATACAAAATATATAAAAAATGTTACAAATTGATTACAAATTTCCAAATTATGTAAACTAAGCATACATAAAGATACCGCCGCAGGTATTTCTGCGGCGGTAAAAACGTTATCAGTTAGTAACAGTTTTCTCGGTATCCTTATCAAAGATATGGATTTTACCGGGTTCAAGTGCGATTTTAATGGTCTCACCGGGGTGAGCGGTAGAAGTCGGAGCAACACGTCCGTTGATATTCTGACCTTCGCATACGGTGTAAAGATACTTTTCGGCACCCATAAGCTCGGTAACTTCAACGTTTGCCTCAACAATACCGTCGGGGAACTTCTCAAGAAGCTCTTCCTCATCATGAACATGCTCAGGACGGATACCAATGATAACTTCCTTATCAATATAAGGTACCAAGCAATCCTTCTTGTTCTTCTCTGCAGGAAGTTTAATCTTATACTTAACACCAGAACGGGTCTTAGTATCTTCAGAACCGAACTCTACAAAGAAAGTGCCGTCCTCTTCCAAAACTTTAGCATCGAGGAAGTTCATCTGCGGAGAACCGATAAATCCTGCAACGAAGGAGTTGCAAGGCATATCATAAAGATGCTGAGGAGTATCAACCTGCTGTACAATACCGTCTTTCATAACAACGATTCTTGTACCCATGGTCATAGCCTCGGTCTGGTCATGAGTAACGTAGATAAATGTTGTGCCGAGTCTTAAGTGAAGTTTAGAAATCTCGGTACGCATCTGTGCACGAAGTTTAGCATCCAAGTTTGAAAGCGGTTCGTCAAGCAAGAATACCTTCGGCTCACGAACGATAGCACGTCCCAAAGCAACACGCTGACGCTGACCACCGGACAAAGCTGCCGGCTTACGCTGTAAAAGATGCTCAATATCAAGAATACGAGCAGCCTCTTCAACTCTACGCTTAATTTCCTCCTTCGGAGTCTTGCGGAGTTTAAGGCCGAACGCCATATTATCATAAACAGTCATATGAGGATACAGAGCATAGTTCTGGAAAACCATTGCGATATCTCTATCCTTAGGTGCTACGTCGTTAACGAGACGGTCGCCTATGTAGAGTTCACCGCCACTGATTTCTTCAAGACCGGCTACCATACGAAGTGTAGTAGATTTACCGCAACCTGAAGGACCAACGAGAATAATAAACTCTTTGTCCTTGATTTCAAGGTTAAAGTCCTGAACAGCGAGAACGCCGCCGGGGTACTTTTTACAAATGTTACGCAGTGAAAGACTAGCCATTATATTTCCTCCTAAAGAAGTAAGTTTTATATTACGTTTAAATTATAACAGATTAATTCAAAGAATTCTATACCCTAAATATCCAAACTTATGACTTATATTTTATATGAAATGTCAAAATGTATAAAGCAATTGTAAAAAAATACATAATTTATGGTATGAATTGTTGAAATTTTTAGTTATTTACACACAAGTGCCAATTCCTCAACCGTTAATTCCCTACATTCGCCTTTGTGCAAATCACCATCTATAAAAAGTTGACCTATTCTTACTCTTTCTAATGTGTTAACACCAATATCAACCGTTCCGAGCATACGTTTGATTTCGTGATATT
>JAZRQE010000020.1:0-1987 GCA_045649545.1 Acutalibacteraceae bacterium | reverse complement strand
GGCACTTACCTGAATTGCATAATCCTTTTCAAGCAATCCGTGACACTCAAAACCATCAATTTTTAAATTTTCAACATAAATCATTGCAACCTGTGCGCGTAATCCGGCAATCCGACTGTCTACACCGAAATCATTGCTTTCAATACCGTTACATTCAAGATGCAAGCCAATAATTTCAATATTACGGTTATATTCGCCCTTAATCGCACCTTTGTTTATAAATGCATTGCCATTAACGCCACTCACACTTGCTTCACGTTGAAGAATTACGCCTTCACAGAACACGAGTTTTGTATTATCACCGATTTCAATTTGCTCGGAAATTTTATAAATACCGGGAACAGTAACTTGAACTGCCCCTCCATTATCAACCGCTTTTTGAAAAGCTTCGGAGTTTTTATAAGGGTTGTTTTCAGGCAAAAAACCGTATTCGTTAGCATTAATCATAGCTTTCATTCCTACAAATTCATATTTGTCAAACTGAGTTAATCTCAGATGTTTTTGCTTCAAGTTCCTGAACGAACTGACCGACAAAAATATTCGTCAATAAAACAGCCGTTAACGTTCATATTGGTGATATTATACCGTGGTTTAATTTACTTGGATTTATCCTTTTTCCAGCTGCCCGAGAAAAAGAAGATGAGTCCTATGACTATAGGCATATAGCCTGCCAGTGCATCACCGTACCAGAAACCCTGGCAACCCATTCCAACCGCAAAGCCAAGCAGAGCTGAGATGCCGATACGGCTTATCATACCGTCAATGATGGCAACGGCAAAGTTCAGTTTAGCATTTCCTGAACCGTTCATAAGTGAAAAACTCACAGAACGTGTGGCGGAACCGTATATATTGAGAATTGCAGGAAGAACAACTATAGATGCTATCGCAAGCACATCTTCGTCTCCGGTGAACATTCTGAAGATAGGCTCGGAGAAGAAAAACAATGCAACAGCAAGGACTGTGGATATAAGAACACTGCTGTACAAAACCACTTTCATAATTTTAGGCACACGGTCATATTTTTTTGCACCGAGACTCTGACCTACCATTGTGCTGCCGGCAGTGGTGAATGACTGAGAAACAATGCCGATCATCATATTGATTTTGTTGTAAAGTCCTGAGAGCGCCGAAAAGACAACACCGTAAAGATTTATCCACGATGTAAGAACAATCTTTGAAAGGTTAATGGCTGCAGATTGGATTGCCATAGGTACGCCGAGAGCCACCAGTTTTTTGAATGCCTGACGGTCAATTTTGAAAGAGGCAGGTCTGAAGTCGAATCCAAAGCTCTCTTTTTTTATGTACAAATATGTAAGTGCGATAATGAAGCTTAACCCCTGCGAAATTACAGTTGCCAACGCCGCACCGAAAACCTCCATTTTTAAACCTGCAACAAACCACAGGTCGAGCACCATGTTAACTACTGCAGCAATGGCAATGAACACAAACGGTCGGCGGCTGTCACCCATACCGCGAAGAATTGCGCTTATGATATTATAACCGTAAATGAAGAACAAGCCGAAAATGCAGGTGACGGTATAGTCCATTGTGAAAGCGTAGGACTCAACGGGTGTGTTGAGTAAATCAAGCATTGAGTTACGGATGAAATAACAACTGACGGAAATAACAACCGATATACCCAGAAGAAAGGTGAACATAGTACCTATTGTCTTTCGGACAGCATCCATACGCTTTGCACCCACATCCTGCGAGATGAGCACCTGACCTGCAGACGAGAAGCCCATAGCTACAAAGGTCAGCAGATGCAGAACGTCGCCGCCGATAGAAACAGCTGACATGCCTTCTCCGCCGATATACTGCCCGACAACAATCATATCAACAATATTATATACAGCCTGAAGTGCGTTTGAAACGAATAACGGAAATGCGAATTTGAGCAGCAGCTTGGTGACACTGCCGTTTGTAAGGTCCGTGACCATAGTTGATTTTTGTTTGGACATATGCTTTCCTCTTTTTTATATAAACA
>JAZRQE010000019.1:0-17591 GCA_045649545.1 Acutalibacteraceae bacterium | reverse complement strand
GGTTAATTATGAATAATTCCACTTGACAAAATCGAAATTATAAAGTAAAATAATCACCGTTGACTGTATTGGTCTTCGGTGATTAATATTTTATTAATCATAATATCATTCCGAGGTGTCGCCCAGTTGGTAGGGCGCTAGTTTTGGGAACTAGATGCCGCAGGTTCGAGTCCTGTCACCTCGACCAAAATCGGAAATCCGCTGATGAAAATCGGCGGATTTTTGATTTTGTATTATTCATTTTTTCATTATTCAATATTCATCATTCATTAAAACGGATTTCCGTAATGAATAATGAATGATGAATAATTTGAAAATCAGACCGATTTAGTATCTTTCTTTTTCTGGTCATCTGTTTACTCAAAAGAAGGAATCAACTCGGTCAACGATTCTGACATTATGATAAAAGAACTTGAAAAAAGAGTAAATGCAGTAAATCTGTGGGATAAGTAGCAAAAAGCACGGTACATTCGTACCGTGCTTTTTGTTGTTTACAATAAATTTAATACTTATTCTTGTGTAATTACAAGGTCGTCGACATGAACGTTGACAATTGCAACTGCGTTACCGGTCATACTCTGTACTTTGTCCTTAACGTTAGCCTGAACAGCCTCGGCAACATCCTTAACCTTGATATGGTCGTGCACTGTGACAAACACATCAAGAATAATTGCACCGTTATCAGTAGAAAAACCGATTGACTTTGAATGACTTGTGCGAGAGCCACTCATAAGACTCTTAAAATTTTTAAGTTGAGCAGGACGCTTTGCAAGACCTGCAACGCCTTCTACTTCCAAAGCTGCAATACCGGCAATCTGAATAACTGCCTCATTATTAATAGCAAGACCGCTTGTTTTTTTATTTTCCATAATCGGGAACCTCCAAATTATAATAAACGTTTAAACTGTTTACATCTATTATAACATATTTTTTCAATCTCGCAACTATTTTACGGCGATTATTTTAATTTTTTCCAAATCTATTGGTTTTTGTGAGATTACAGCATCCTGAATTTGCAGTGTTTGACTAGTTAAAAGACTCTCTGCCGGGACTATAACCGTTACTGTTTCATCTGAAATTATCGCTAATGCATCCTCAAACCCTTTAAGTTTAATTACCGTCTCCATTGAAGCCTCGGCATTAACCTGCTCGGCAATTAAATTTAGACCTTTTAATGCCTCTTCTTTGGCTTTGGAGTCTGCAGTAGAACTGTTCACAACTCCCGTTAAATCTGCAATTGTTTTACTGCGGTTATTGTTTCGTTCCTGCCTTGCAGTTGCTATTTTATCAACACCAGTGCCGGTTTGGACAGCCTGCCCTAAATTACTGTCTTTATCAAAATATTCTGTATCACCTGAATTATTATTTGCACCTAACGCATTATTATCAAAGCTTGAATACTTCATATTTAGCCAGACCGCCGCCGCAAGACACACAACCAAGACGGATGTCACTATATGTCTTTTTGAAAAAACCTTGCCCTTACCCTTTTGCATTTAAAATAATCTCCTTTCATATATGCCTGCCGATAACACAAATTTTAGAGTCATCAACATTTAAAGCCGATTTTACTGCCAAACGCACAGCCGTAGCAACATTTGAAGTCTGTCCGTTTTCACAAACAATTACTACACCTCTTATAACTGGCATTTTTTCGGTAACAACAAGAGGTTGCTCATTGCCGTGGGCGTCTTTTACAATTACATAAGTTTTATGGTTACTGTCACTTTCCTGAGTTTTTAAAGCTGATTGGTCTTTGGTTACATCGGCATCGGTTTTTATTTCATCTGCATAAATATACTCAGCACCGCTTTCTAAAGTTATCAGCACACTAACCTCACTGCCACCGAGCATATCCGAAATGACAGACTCAAGCCGTTTTTCAAGGTTTTCGGTATAGCTTTGAGGATTTTTAACCGAAACTTCTGTCGACTGTTTATTTTCACTCTTTTCAGGTGAGCCGAAGTCTAAAGAAGAAATCAGTATTAAAACCATTCCGATTAAACCGATTACTACCAAAAAACCGCTTTTGGATTTTGGTAGTTTTTCTTTTATCTTCAATAAGTTTTCCTTTAAATCCATACTATTTCCTTTCCGTCACATTAACATCATTACAAATTGACAGCTTATCCAAAACTATACGGCACTGTGACAGTTCTGCACTGTCACATACAACTTCAATCCTTTTAATATATATTCGGTTGTCTTCGGTAATATCCGCGAAAACCGAAACTTCTGCTGATTCTATACCGTTTTTTTCAAACTCATCAATAATAACTGCCTTAACCGCTGACTCTATACTCTTAACACTTTGGTTTTGTACTGTTTTAGAAAATGAAGAACTTGTCTCATTTAAATCAATGCTTTTAGAACTAAAATCAATCCCTTTTACCGCTTCGGACACGCCCAAGACACAAGATACGATTACCGAAATAATGATAACCGAAATAAGTGTTTTGACCGACTTTTTCATTGTTCCTTCGGGTATAAGCATCATAGCCACACCCGAAAAAATCAGCACCACACAAAGTGACGTAATTAAATTTTTGACAGTTTCCATTCACACCACCGCCACAACCGTAAGTGATATAATAAACAGCAACCCAACTAAAATCATTATCCCTAATATAAACGATACCGCCGCATCAACCGACCGTATCAGTGCCACCGCCTTGGTTTGACCCAACATTTCAGCAGCTGATGAGCCTAAACTCAAACTTATTCGCCAAAGGAATAGTTCTATTACTGTGGGTAAAATAATCAGCACCAACGCTACAATCCCATAAACTGCAACCGAGGTACCCAACAATTTTACGCAACCTCTGACGGTATTTAACGCTTCACCAACAGTAGCACCAACCACCGGCACTGCAGTACCCAACACAAATTTTGCAGTTTTTGAGGTTAATGTGTCTGCCGCACCACCGACGAGAGATTGTATTCCAAGCACGCCAAGTAACACAGTTGATGCCAGCGACAGTGTCCACATCGAAGCCTTTTTAATGGCGTTACCGATAGAAGCAACATTAATATCGGGCAAGGTTGACCCCGCGACCGACAATCCCAATTGCATTCCGGTAAGCGGTGCCAAACAAAAGGAGCATAACGACGTTACACCCTGACTAACCGTTAACATTACGGTTGAAAAACCCGCAGCGGTGACCGATTTCCCTCGCGACACTAAAATTGCGGCATAAATTGGCACAAACGAAAGCATAAACACACCCGCAGACGATACCGCCGAAATGCACAGCTTTACAGTGCCTGCCGCAGGCAAAACCACCGCCGCTGTAATTCCCAAACTAACTACATACTTTACTGTTTTGTTTTCACTGTAAAAGCCTTCTACTGCCGTAGAAAAAAGCAAAACAGCCAACAAAGAAACTAATGCTGTAAAGGGACGTTTACCTCCGCTTTTTAAAAATGACCACATATTTTGAAAAATATTTTGCGGTGTAAAATACTCAGTCCAAGACAAGTCACTACTCGAAATATCAATTTCATCCAATGTATCTTTAACATCGTCAGGCAATGAGTCACTTAAATCATCGGCACCGCTGGCTTTAAACTGTTCCTTATATATATCGTTTACGTTTACTTCCTCTGCCGTGACATTACCGCAAAAGACAAAACACAAAATCGCAGTGACAACAATTACTGTTCTTTTCATTCCAAAAGCTCCAAAGCAGTAGATAAAATTCCTTTTATAAATGGCAAAGTCAGCACCGTGACCGTTATTTTCCCTGCCAATTCAACCTTTGCGGCTAACGAGGTTTGTCCGAAATCGCGACAGGTGTCGACTGCAAAATTCGTTATGTAGCAAATACCCAACGCTTTTATAACTATCTTAAATATTTCGGAATCTAACTTTGAGGAGTCAAAAACGTCTCTTAATTGGCCCAAAATTCCGCCTAAAGTTAAGGCTAACGCCGTTAAAACCAAAGCACCCGACAAAAGTGTTAAAACAAGTGAATATTCGGGCTGATATTTTTTTATAAAAAGCGAAGCTACCGCCGTTATTACACAAACTCCGATTATTGTGACCAACATATCGTCACAACCCGAAAACCGATTTCACGGTTTCAAACAGGTTGCCTATTTCGGTCACAACCATTATCAACACAACAATAAGCCCTGCTAAAGTTGTCAGCATTGCTTGGTCATCACGCCCTGAGCGTTGTAGAAGTTGATTTAAAACAGCTACGATTATACCTATACCTGCAACCTGAAAAATAAAATCTACATCCATTTTAAATTCCTCATTAAATCAGAATAATAAACATAGCCAATGAACCTAAAACACTTAAAATACGTGCCGGCTTACCTTTTTCCAAAATCACCTTTTCGGCATCACGACATTTATCGGAAAACACACCGGAATAATACTTACAGTGTATATTTTGACCCTCAATATCACTTGCACCGAGCTTTGCTAAAAATGAAGTAACCGCCTCTGTATCTTCTGAAAACACACCGGCATACTTCACCTTTTCTTTTAAAACTTTAGTATCTGACATATCGTCTTTTGTAACTGTTTTCAAAAAGGCTAACTCCTTTGCCGAAACATTTGAAAATATTGAAAACACATTAGTATTTCTGCTTTTCATCTCATTAGTTAAGCCATTTGAAAACAAAATCAACTGTTGAAGATACCTCTTTCTAAAGGTCAAGGTTTCAGTGTATAAAAAGCCAACAGAGGCAATGCTTAATGATATGAATATAAGTCCTATTATTTTAAGCAAGTGCAACACCCCTCAGATTTGGCGCTAAAACCGCTTCACCGTCACTTGAAGATACCGAAAATACCTGAATTGGCTCACCGACCGCACTTAAAAAAACAACATTTTTAATTACACCGGATTGCAACAAATCTCTCGACACTTCACGTATGTTTAGTTCTTCAACACTGCCTGTATGTACCGTACAAATTGCGTCACATCCTGCGTGAAAGCTACCTACAACCGCCTTAACTTCATCTAAATCAGCAAGTTCATCAAAAGCGATTACCTGCGGATTTAAGGTTCTTAATGCTATCTTGATACCTTCCGACTTTTCACAGCCTGAAATAACATCGGTTAAGGCACCTAAATCTAAAGTTGGTACACCGTTATAGGTTGCTGCAATTTCACCGCGTGTATCTATCACCGAAACACGTCTGCGTACGGTTGAAATACCGTTTGAAATCAAACGTACAGCATCTCTTAAAAGCGTTGTTTTACCTGATGACGGCGGTCCTGCTATTAGCAGTCCGCCATTTAAATTATCGGCAATTGGCAACGCACAACCTAAAACCTCAGCGGCTATTCTTATATTGATTGAAGAAATGTGCGAGAAATTTTTAATTTTTCCGTTTTCATACACTGCCGACGCGGCAAGACCGGCTCTGCACCCGTTTTTTAAGTTTATGTAACCGTGTTTTATCTGTTCTGTGTACGCATAAACCGAATGCTCACACATATTTATGAATGTTTCTTCAAGTTCCTGTTTAGTAGGTATATACAACCCGTGTTGTGAAAGATAACAAATGTGTCCCGCCTTTGCCAAAAACACATTCTCTCCGTTTAAGGTAATACTTAATGGTCGGTCGGCACGAAGCCTTATTTCACTTATAGAATTTAGTGTTTTTTGAGGCAAATTACAGATAAGTTGTTTTAAATTTTCAGGGAAATATTCTGCCGTTTCTTTTACAACTTGAAATTTCAAATCCGATTTCATAGCACGTCCATCCTTTCATACCACATTTTATGAAAGTCACTTAAACATTAGAACAACACACAAATAAAAAAGCACCGAGTTTTTCGGTGCTTAAAGTCGAATTAATTCAAATCGTCGGTTGCGGGGTTATCCAACACCTTGCCATTTTCGGAAAATCTTGAACCGTGGCAGGCACAGTCCCACGAGTGCTCTGCTTTATTCCATTTTAAAGCACAACCCAAATGCGGACAACGTTTTTTAGCGGGAGTTATTAGGTTTGTCACCGATTCAAAGCCATTAACAAATAACTGCGGCCTTAAAATACTGCGTGACGGATTAAAAACTTCAGCATAATCAGGAGTTTTGCCCGAAATCATCTCGCTTAAAAGCAACCCCGAAAGCATTGAGCTTGTCATACCCCATTTGTTAAATCCAGTTGCGACATAAAGGTTAGGAGTGTTTTTGGAATACTGCCCGATATAAGGCACCGAGTCAAGACTCATACAGTCTTGAGCCGCCCAAAATCCCACTTCAACTGCATTTGGATATTTGTATTTAGCAAATCGCCTTAGTTCAGCCCAATTTCCACCCGGCTTTCCCGTTCGGTGACCAACACCGCCAAGCAACAGCATATTCTTATAATTACGAAAGGACAAACCCGTCTTGCTTTCATCAACATACATTCCGCCAACATCTATGGCATTCTTCAAAGCAATTACATAAGACCTATGCTGATAGAGTTTCAAAAAGTAACTTCCGTGTTTATTAAGGAACGGAAAATGTGTTGCAACAACTATTCTTTCTGCTTTAATTTTAAGATTTTCAACTTTTGCGGTAGTGCCAATTAGTTCTGTGACCTTTGTGTTTTCAAAAATTTTAAGTCCCCCGACAATCGAAGATAAAAACTTTAACGGATGAAACTGAGCTTGATGTGAAAACTTTAAAGCACCGACTGTTTCCACCGGAATATTTGGTCTGTCAGATATTTCTGCATTAATTCCTATTCTATTTAATGCAAGTAATTCATTCTCAAGTGCCTTTCGGTCATTCACCGAATAAACATAGTTATCCTTAAATTCAAAATCACAGTCAATTTGTCGGCAAAGTTCTGAAAGCTTTTCGAATGCTAAACGGTTGGCTTTAAAATACATTTCAGCACCCTCAAGCCCGTGGGATTTTATCAATTTTTGGTATATAAGACCGTGTTGATATGTGATTTTTGCCGTTGTATTACCGGTTGTACCGCCTAAAATTCTATCCTTTTCAACCAAGACACAGTCGATACCCTTTTCCTTTAAACAATATGCCGTCAATATCCCTGCAATACCGCCGCCGATAACCAAAACGTCTGTCGAAATATCGTGGGTTAACTTAGGAAATTCGGTTAGATTAACTTCCTGCTTCCAAACAGAGTCCATATTGTCCTCCTAATTTTAAATACTTTGGCTAATCTATTATCTCCCCGAAAAATAAAAATAACCCTGAACTTGACAGTTCAGGATTATTTTTATTATAGATTAGGTTTAAACGTCGGCATAAGTTGAAGTTTAAATAGGTTCATTTTATGCTTACGGTCAATGAGTTCCTTTTTCACGGGGTCGTCAATTATACCCTCGCGAATATAACGGTCAAGTTCCTGATAAGTGAACCCTAAATTTTCCTCGTCTGTTTTACCGCAAAGACCGTCAATCGGCACTTTATCAACTAAAACACTAGGAAGTCCCAATTCTCTTCCTATTGCTTTAACCTCTTGTACCGTAAGGTTTGCCATGGGGCTGAAGTCCCCTGCAGCGTCACCGTATCGAGTAGAATATCCAACCCAATCTTCTGACAAATTGCAGGTGTTAACCACACGTCCGTTAAAGCTTTGCGCAACGGCATAAACGGTAGTCATTCTTATTCTCGGAGGTAAATTAACTTTACTTTGATTTGAAAGTTCAAACGGGAATGCCCCCGAAAGACCGTCAACAGCATCCTTAATATTAACAGTGAAATGCTTAATATCAAGGTGGTTTACAAGAAGTTCTGCCATATCAATATCGTGCTGAATACCGCAGGGCATCAAAACGCCGATAACCCTATCTTTGCCCAACGCCTCAACACAAAGTGCCGCGGCAACTGATGAATCCTTGCCGCCCGAAATACCGATTACTGCATTACAGTCAGGTCCGTTTTCGCGGAAAAACTCACGTATCCATTCAACACATTCATTTTTAATTCTTTTAGCATCAAACATATTTATCTACCTCAAATAACATTAATTTGGCACATTTTCATTGTAGTCAACGCCGAGTTATGTGTGTCAGGTGTTACACCCGCACAAAGTGAAGAATCTACCGTTATCAGCACTTCAGGGAAATACGCTTTTAAAAGCAACGCGTTGGACACAACACAAATATCGGTGCAAAGACCTAAAAGTTCAAGTGAAAAATCCTCACCCGAGGCTAATTCTTCAATAATTCGTGGAAGTTCAGTTGAGCCAAAGGTAGGTTTTTCAACGGTTGTATAATTTTTACCGTTAAGTGCTTTTTGCACCCTACTGTCCAAACAGTGACCAGCAGTACCTTTTATACAATGCTCGACCGGTAACGCCTTACCCTCCGACGTGTTCATATAATTATCATGATGAGTATCTAAAGTGACAATGATTTCACCGTCAAAATTATTAATTTTCTCGCAAACATTCGAGACAATTGCCAAAGCTTCAGGCGTACCCAAAGCACCGTCAACAAAATCCTTTTGCATATCGACAACTATAAGAAATTTCTTCAAATCGGTCACCCACTTTTCTCTCATTATTATACCAAATTTTAATTTAAGTTCAAGATATATTTTGGTAATTTAATTTGCGGACAGTCGAGGACGCCTGTCCCTACTCTAACACCCTCTCCTTTTCACCAACATTTGTTGGTATATTGTTAAGTATAATTTCTTATACTTTTATTGTCAAGAACAATTGTAGGTGAAAAGTATGAAAGAAATATTAGCACAACGGTTGAAAAAATGCAGATTAGATAAAGGCTTAACACAACAGCAGGTTGCCATTTACTGTGATATAACCGAAAAAGCGTATCAAAATTATGAGCTTATGACACGTGTACCTCAATTAGAAATTCTTATTAAAATAGCCGATTTTTACAAGGTTTCTTTAGACTATCTTGTAGGAAGATGCGATAAATAATTTTACACACTAAAAGCACCTATTTGCTAATGCAAATAGGTGCTTTTTTATGCCAACATCTGACGCATTTTAGAAAGGATTACTCTTTCTCTGCGGCTGACCTGCACCTGCGTCATTCCAAGTGCTACTGCCGTTTCGGTTTGGGTTTTAAATTTATAGTACCTCAAATATATCAAATTTCGGTCATTTTCAGGCAAAATATCCATAACTTCACCCAGGGAAATATGCTCTAAAAGTTTTTCTCCCTCACCCTCAACGGCAATGTCGAATTCGCTTGTTCCGTCCTCATTTTCGGTTGTGAGTGACATAGTCGGCTGTGCAGCACACAAAGCCTCTGTTACGCTATCAACCGGCACACCCAAACTATCGGCAATTTCACTGACCGTCGGCTCTCTGCCTAAAGATTTTGACAGTCTTTCGTTTTCCCTGACCGCTTTTAATGACAATTCCTTTAACGTTCTTCCAACCTTAACACTTCCGCCGTCACGGAACATTCGCTTAATTTCACCTAAAATAACCGGAACGGCATAGGTTGAAAACATCAGTCCTCTTGTTTCATCAAAGCCGTTTGCCGCCTTAATAAGTCCTATACACCCTGCCTGCACCATATCCTCATACTCAATTCCCCTGCCGCGAAATTTAGTACAGCAAGCATGCACTAGCCCCATATTTTTAATTATGAACTCATTTTTGTCTGTCATCTTTTACATTCAGTCTTTTCTGCAATGTTACGGTAGTTCCTTTGCCCACCGTTGAACGTACAGTCATTTTATCCGTAAAACTTTCCATTACGGCAAAGCCTAATCCTGCACGTTCCTCACCGCCGGTTGTAAAAAGTGGCTCTTTTGCCTTTTCGATATCCGGAATACCGCAACCGCGGTCACGAATACGAATTTTAATTTTACCCTTGTCGGCACTGACCGTTATGTAAATCATCCCTAACGTATCACGGTAAGCGTGAACAATGCAGTTTGTAACCGCTTCAGATACAGCGGTCTTAATATCGTTTAACTCATCTAAAGTCGGGTCAAAACGTGCTACAAATGCTCCTACTGCCACTCTCGCAAAACTTTCATTAGTTGAGCGTGACGGTATTATAAGTTTTATTTCGTCCTTCATTTTTAACTCCTTAATTATCTAATTTTGCAAGTCGGTCAAGCCCTGCTAATTTCATAACTTTGCCGATTTGCGGTGATGTATTGGTAACGTGCAACTCAGCACCATAGGGTTTAAGCAGTTTATACCGACCCATAACCAATCCTATCCCTGAGCTATCCATAAAGCTGACATCCCTGAAATCAAGGATTAGCATAGACGGTGTGTTTTTTTCAACAACGGCATCAATCTCATTACGCATAACACCTGCTGAATGATGGTCGATTTCTCCCTCTAAATAAGCCGTCACAACCTCACCATTGACTGTGATTTTTACTGACATATTTTCAACTCCTAAATTTATTGACTTCCTAATTTTAAAAATAAAATTAAAAAAACCGCTATCTATAATGATAGCGGATTACTTAAGAATATTTTGTTGTAATATGGTATAAAATTTATTCTATTTTTGTCGAATAACGGTCTACAAGCAACGGTCTTATATCACCCGCTAAATAAAGCGAGCCGAAAACAATAACCGTTGTGTCTTCTTTTACTAAATCTATTGCCTTTTCGTAACTCTCGGCGACAGCCACATCATCACAAAACTCACCACAAAGGATTGCAAGGTCATCTGCTTCCATTGTTCTCGCGTTTGACTGCACCTTAACCGTGATTATCTTCTTAAATTTGCCCTTTAAACACTGTAACGCATCGCTGACGTCCTTATCAGCCATAAAACCAATGATTGCAGTTGAATTCTTAATATTAGAATCAGTCAAAAGTCGGTTTAAAGCCGAAGTACCGTTAGGGTTATGCGAGCCATCTAAAATCACCAAAGGTTCTTTTGATATTACCTCACACCGAGCCGGAAAAACAGTATTTTCCAAGCCTTGTTTAACTGCATCAAGCGAAATTTCAGGGTATGCTGTCATAACTACTGAAATAACATTTAAAGCATTACTGATTTGATGCTTGCCGGCTAATTTTAACTTATATGTTTCGCCCTGCCATAAAAACTCACTGCCAAAAATATCGGCACTAAGAACCTTTGCCTCGTCTTTATCGGTAACTATAAACTCACAGTTATGTTCCTTAGCTATTTTTTCTATAACCGATAAACTTTCGGGTGAATTATCTTTAGTAGTTACAACGGGACAGCCTTGCTTTATAATACCGCATTTTTCAAATGCAATTTCAGCTTCTGTATCACCTAAAATACCGGTGTGGTCGAGTGCAATTCTTGTGATAACTGAAACTTTTGGTTTTTTTATAACATTGGTAGCATCGAGTCTACCACCCAAGCCAACCTCTAATACAACCGCATCGCAACCCTGCTCTTTAAAATAGAGAAATGCAACTGCTGTGATAAACTCAAACTCGGTTATCGGGCAACCGTCATCGGGGATTGACTCAACCGCCGATTTCACCCTTTCGGTATACACACCTAAATCGTCATTGGATATAGGCTTGCCATTAATTTGAATTCGCTCGTTAAACTCTGTTACATAGGGCGAAATATAAAGTCCGGTCCTTTTGCCCGCACACTGCAAAACACTGCTAATCATAGTAGAGGTTGAGCCTTTACCATTAGTACCGGCAACGTGTATAATCTGTAAATCATCCTGCGGATTGCCTAAAACTTTAAGCAATTCGGTAATTCGTTCTAATCCCGGTCTTGAACCGAAACGCATAAGCGAATGGATATATTGTAATGCCTCACTGTAAAGCATTAAAACACCTCATTTTGAAAAAGCGGACGGTGTTCCGTCCGCTTTTAAAATTACATTTTAGACTTAATGTCGGCAATTGAAGCCTCAAGTAAAGCAATTTTGTCAACTGCCTTTTGATAAGACTCACGCTGTACGGCAACAACCTTTTCAGGTGCTTTTGCCATAAACGCCTCATTATTAAGCTTTGAGCCAAAGAAATCTCTGTCCTTTTCGGCTGCAGCTAATTCCTTATTCAAACGCTCTAATTCTTTTGTAAAATCAACAAGCTCGTTTAAAGGAATTTGAACAACTGCATCTGTGGTAACAACACGGACAGCACCCTCAACATCGACACTGTCAGCCGAAACTTCAACCTCTGAAGCTGAAGCCAAGCGGGTCATAAACACTGCACAGTTAAGGAATGTTTCTTTTGCATCGGTAGTAATGAACAATTTAGCCTTTTTTGAGGGCGGAACGTTCATTTCGGCTCTACGGTTACGAACTGCCTTAATAACATTCATAACCTTTTCAAACTCTGCCTCTTCAGATGCAAAATTCAAGCAGTCGCAAGCTGTAGGCCAGCTTGATACCATAATAGACTCGCCCTCGTGAGGGAGTGCCTGCCAAATTTCCTCGGTAATAAACGGCATAAAGGGATGCAACAACTTCAAGGTGTTGGACAAAACGTATACCAAAACTGCCTTTGCGGTAGCTTTTTGTTCTGCATTTTCGGAGTTCAAGCGAACCTTTGTAAGTTCAATATACCAGTCACAGTAAACATCCCAAATGAAATCATAAAGTTTGGAAACTGCAAGACCGATTTCAAACTTATCCAAGTTTTCGGTAACCTCTTTTACGACGTTATTAAACTTGGACAATACCCACTTATCCTCTAAAGCAAGGTTTTCAGGGATATCCGGTGCAGGCTCGTTTTCATCCAAATTCATCAAAACAAAGCGTGCGGCATTCCAAAGCTTATTAGCGAAGTTGCGGCTTGCCTCAACACGCTCAGCAGAGTAACGCATATCGTTACCCGGTGTGTTACCGGTAGCCAAGGTAAAGCGAAGTGCATCAGCACCGTATTTTTCAATTTCTTCAAGCGGGTCAATACCGTTGCCCAAGGATTTAGACATTTTTCTACCCTGAGCGTCACGAACGATACCGTGGAAAAGAACGGTATTAAACGGTGCTTTACCGGTATATTCAAGCCCTGAGAAAATCATACGTGCAACCCAGAAGAATATAATATCATAACCTGTAACAAGTGTACTTGTGGGGTAGAAATATTTTAAATCAATATTATTTTCGGGCCAGCCTAAAGTTGAGAACGGCCAAAGTGCCGATGAGAACCAAGTGTCCAAGGTATCCTCATCCATACGTACCTTGCCACCGCATTTAGGACAAACATCAACATCGGTACGGCTGACGGTGGTTTCGCCACACTCATCACAGTACCAAGCAGGAATTCTGTGACCCCACCAAAGCTGACGGGAAATACACCAGTCTTTAATGTTTTCCATCCAGTTGTAGTAGGTCTTTTCAAATCTGCCCGGAATGAGCTTGATTTCACCCTTTTTAACAACATCAATTGCTGGCTCTGCAAGCGGTTGCATCTTGACAAACCATTGCTTAGAAATACGCGGTTCAACTATGGTTGAACAACGGTAGCAACTACCAACATTGTGCTTCATAGGCTCAACCTTTACAAGATATCCGCCCTCTTCAAGGTCAGCTACCATTGCCTTACGAGCCTCATAACGGTCCATACCCTCATATTTTCCGCCGTACTCATTGATATGAGCATCGTCGGTCATTACATTGATAATGGGCAAATTATGACGAAGTCCCACTTCAAAGTCATTGGGGTCGTGTGCCGGAGTAATCTTAACAACACCGGTACCGAAGTCCATTTCAACATAAGTATCGGCAACAACGGGAATTTCACGGCCAACTAACGGCAAAGTTACCGTTTTGCCGACCAAGTGCTTATATCTTTCGTCATCAGGGTGAACTGCAACAGCGGTATCGCCCAACAAGGTTTCAGGACGGGTTGTTGCAAGCTCAATAAACTCGTCAGTGCCGGTAATGGGATAACGGAGATGCCAGAAGTTACCGTCCTTTTCGCTATAATCAACCTCAGCGTCCGAAATTGAGGTCAAGCAATGCGGACACCAGTTGATAATACGCTCACCGCGGTAAATAAGACCTTTTTCGTAAAGGCGAACAAAAACCTCACGAACGGCTTTAGAACAGCCCTCGTCAAGTGTAAAACGTTCTCTTTCCCAATCGCAAGAAGTACCTAACTTCTTTAACTGTTCAATAATCCTGCCGCCAAACTTTTCTTTCCAAGCCCAAGCTCTTTCCAAGAATTTTTCACGGCCGATATCCTCTTTAGATATACCTTCAGCACGCATGGCTTCAACGATTTTAGCCTCGGTAGCAATCGAAGCATGGTCGGTACCGGGAAGCCACAAAGCTGAATAACCCTGCATTCTCTTCCAACGAATGAGAATATCCTGCAAGGTTTCGTCCAAAGCATGTCCCATATGAAGTTGACCGGTAATGTTCGGTGGCGGAATAACAATGGTATACGGCTTTTTCTTCTGGTCTACCTCTGCGTGAAAGTAGTTACCTTTAAGCCAAAAATCATACGTCCTATCCTCAACGGCGGACGGATTATATACCTTTTCAAGTTCTTTTGCCATTTATTTCAATCCTTTCGGAAAACTATTAGAAGTATAATATATCATTAGACAAAAAAAGTCAACATTTACAATAGTTTCCAAGCGTATTTTCTTGAAATTAGTTCAAAATACATTTGTCAGTTGAAATTGAAGCGTTTGCATTTTGAACTGACCTGTGCTTCGGCAATAGCCGAAGCACGTTGTTTTTTTACATCAAGTTATAATTTTAACTGTTCTCCCTGCTCCTCTGCCGAAGGCAATGCACCTGCAGCAGGCAGTGTTCTTGTTCTGTAACGGTGGGGTTTTTGGAACATACTGTCAGTAAAGGGTACAACATCAAAAAGTCTTTGTCCCTTTTTCTGTGTCATAACGGCAACACCGCCGTTATCCTTTGTTGCCTTAACCTGCAACGCACCGGTATGAAGCAGTAACATTCTGCCTGAAGAAGATTTCAAAACAAGTTCGCAATCAGAGGGTATGTGCATTATCTTACAAAGCGGGAACTTATCGGTATAAGCCGAAATCAACTTTTTACGGTTAGTTTTGGTAGCATAAGCTGAAAGTCCTACCTTTGCCACACGTCCGTTAGTAAAGAAGAACATCATAAAGCCGGTGTAATCAGTTGTAGTAATCATAGCAACCGGCTTTTCACCCTCTTCAAGCCCCAGTTTGGACGGTACATAGTCACCTAAAACGCTTGCTTTGGTATCCTCGAAATCATTTGCTCTTGACTTATAAACCTGACATTTATCGGTAAAGAACAGTAATTCTGCGGCGTTGGTAGTTTCAACGGTAGTAACGATTTCGTCACCCTCTTTGAGCTTGTGCTCACCGCTCATACGAAGCGATTGAGGTGTAATTTTCTTGAAATACCCCTCTCTTGTATAGAACAAGGTAACCGGATAATCAGGTACTGCCTCTTCTTCTACCGTAATTTTGTTTTCCTCAGCAGAAATGATTTTGGTTTTTCGTTCCTGACCGTATTTTTTAATAACCTCTTCCAACTCTTTAATAATAATATTAAGAACTTTACGACGGGAATTTAAAATATCCTCCAACTCGGCAATCAACTTTTCGAGGTTTTCAATATCGTCCAAACGCTTTAAAATATACTCGCGGTTTAAATGACGAAGTTTGATTTCAGCAACATATTCGGCCTGAATTTCGTCAATACCGAAGCCAATCATAAGGTTTGGTACAACTTCCTTTTCCTCGGCAGTTTCGCGGACGATTTTAATAGCCTTGTCAATATCTAAAAGAATTTTCTGCAAACCTTTTAGCAAATGGTATTTTTCTTTAGCCTTGGTCAACTCATAAAAAGTTCTGCGTTTTACACAGTCAACACGGAATGCAGTCCACTCGGTCAAGATTTCCTTAACACCCATAACTTTAGGCGCACCGCCGACAAGAATATTGAAGTTACACGAAAAACTGTCCTGCAACGGAGTCATTTTGAAAAGCTTTTGCATTAGCTTTTCGTGGTCGGTACCGCGTTTTAAATCAATTGTGATTTTAAGACCCTTAAGGTCAGTTTCATCACGGACATCGTTTATTTCTGTAACCTTTTTGAGCTTAACAAGTTCAATAATTTTTTCAATTATTGCCTCAACAGTAGTTGAGGGCGGAATTTCGGTAATATCAATACAGTTAGCCGATTTATCATAGCTATAAACGGCACGTATTTTAACACTGCCCAAGCCTGTATTATAAATTTTCTCAATTTCATTGCGGTCATACAAAAGTTCACCGCCGATGGGAAAATCGGGTGCCAATAAATAATCAGCAACGTTGATTTCATCATCTTTAATAAACTCAATTTCGGTTTTGCAGACCTCTGCCAAGTTGAACGAGCAAATTTTACTTGCCATACCAACAGCAATACCGTTATTAGCATTAACCAATACCGACGGGAACGTTACCGGAAACAGTGAAGGCTCTTTCATTGAACCGTCATAGTTATCTACCATATCGACTGTATCCTTGTCAATGTCTTTAAACAGTTCGGCTGCTACGGGTGCTAATTTAGCCTCGGTATAACGTGGTGCAGCATACGCCATATCACGCGAATAGGATTTACCCATATTACCCTTAGACTCGACAAACGGGTGCAACAAAGCCTCGTTACCAACCGTCAAACGTACCATAGTTTCGTAAATGGCGGCATCACCATGCGGGTTAAGACGCATCGTTTGTCCCACAATGTTTGCCGATTTAGTCTTCTGACCATTAAGCAGTCCCATATTATACATAGTATAAAGAAGCTTACGGTGAGAGGGCTTAAATCCATCTATTTCAGGGATTGCACGGGATAAAATAGCACTCATTGCATAAGGCATAAAGTTGGTTTCGAGTGTTCTCGTAATCGGTTGCTCGACAACTGTGCCGGCACCGGCAATATAAGCGTTAGCCATAGGCTCGGAAGTTTTTACTTCTGCCTGCTTTTTCTTTCTCGGAGGCATAATTTCTCTCCTCTTAAAGTAATTTTAGAAAATGATAAAAATTTAACTCAAATCGGCATCGGCAATGTAAAGATAACCCTTTTCGGTTATAATTTCCTTACGTGCGTCGATATTATCACCGAGTAACATATCAAAGAATATCGAGGTTTGCTCGGCTTCTTCGGGACTAACCTTCACCAAGCGGCGGGTTTCTGGGTTCATGGTAGTCAAGCTCATCATATCGGGTTGGTTTTCACCAAGACCTTTTGAACGTTGGATTGTATGCTTTTGGTCGCCGACCATATTGGTCATAATATCTGCCTTTTCCTTTTCGTCATAAGCAAAATAGGTCTTGTCCTTGGTAGTAATTTCATACAACGGAGTTTCTGCGATAAATACCTTTCCAACTTCAATCAAAGTAGGTATTAGTCGGGAAATCAGAGTTAAAATAAGCGTTCTGATATGGAAACCGTCTTCATCGGCATCAGTACAGATTATAACCTTATTCCAACGAAGCTGATTTAAGTCAAATGTTGATAAATCCTTATTTGCTTTGGACTTAACCTCAACACCGCAACCCAAAACTTTAATAAGATTAGTGATAATTTCACTCTTGAAAATCTTATCGTAATCCGCCTTTAAGCAGTTGAGAATCTTACCTCTTACAGGGATAACTGCCTGGAATTCGGCATTACGTGCCAACTTAACAGAGCCTAAAGCCGAGTCACCCTCAACTATGAAAAGTTCGCGTTCATTGACGTCCTTTGAACGGCAATCGACAAACTTT
>JAZRQE010000018.1:0-14324 GCA_045649545.1 Acutalibacteraceae bacterium | reverse complement strand
ACAAAATCTACTTATCAAATAGAAATTTCCTGCTAAGGGTGTTGATACTCCAGGAAAAATCTGAAAGGATGAAATTTTCAAAATATAATAAGATACATGAGCAAATTAGTTGTTTAGATAATTTTATTTAGTAAATATATGATGGAAAACATTTTGAAACTTTAAAATAATAAAGTATTCAATAATTAAATTGGAAAAAGAAATAATAGATTTACGCAACTTTATAGTTAGTTAGTAATACCTATATAATAGAATAGTGTTAAATACAGAGCAGGTATCGATAAAAGCACGTTTATCTGTTAAATACTTAAAAATACCCTTTTAACCTTCCCTCGATTATACAAAACATTAATTTTGTATAATTGTATCAAAAATTTTTAGGTGTTGATTTTATATGAATTGGCTTATTCCCTGCGTGATTATATAATAAAAAGCCCGATAGCTTAATGAGCCATCGGGTGATACTTTTTATAGCTTTGTGCGTATCTGTTACGCATTAACTGTGCATACACTTGTGTTGATGATACATCAGAATGTCCTAAAATTTCCTGAATATCTTTTAAAGGTGCACCATTTTCTAACAAGTGTGCTGCAAATGAATGTCTGATTGTGTGCGGTGTAATATCCTTATTAATTTTAGCTTTATCAGCATAGTATTTGATAATCTTCCATAACCCTTGCCGTGTTAACGGCTGTCCGTTCATATTAGTGAACAGTTCGTTTGTGTTATGGTCTGCTACTACCAATTCCCTAACATTATTACAGTAATTAGCTAATGCTTTAACTGCCTCGGGATACATCGGTATAATACGCTCCTGTTTACCGTTACGCAAATGTAAAATGCCGATTTGTAAATTCAAATCAGATAAATTAATGCTGATTAACTCTGAAACCTTTATGCCGGTAGCATAAAGTAACTCTAACATAGCCTTATCTCTGCATCCTTTAAAATCAGAACAATCAGGTTGAGACAGTAATAATGTAATTTCTTTAGATGTTAAAATTTCGGGTAATTTCTTTTCAGCTTTTGTGTGCTTAATTCCGGCAACCGGTGATTCTGTTACTAAACCCTTGATTTTCAGGAATTCAAAATAACACCTTAATGAAGCCAACACACGGGTTGTTGTTGCAGGAGACTTACCTGTTTTTAATAATGAATCAATATAATCATTTATATGTGTGCTTTTAATTGAGGATATACTTCTTAATTTTAATGTATCGCAATAAAATGAAAACTGACTTATATCACGCAAATAAGACTCCAGTGTGTTACTGGAGCTGTTTTTTACTTCTTTTAAGTAATTTTCAAATTCGTTGATATAAGCCTTCATTTGTACGTCTCGTTTCTTTTGTTATGTTAAAAATTAAAATATCTCATTAAACATATTGTAAATGTTGCCTCTGCAAGCGAAATTACCGCCGAGCTTAGCATACACAATAATAATTTTTTCAAAAAAACTATTGCCTCAGGTTTAAGAATGGTACCTCTTGCTGAAATGTCTTTAAGGCTGCTCAAAAAGTGTGAGGACAGTTCCATTCCTTTCCCGGAAATATAAACACCAATAAAGTCGTTAGCGACACAAAAAGGAAGTAAAATCAAATCTGCAAAAGCAATACCGGAGAGCGAAAAATCTCTGTATAAAATTCCGGAAATCAAGCATGTCCCAAATCCTTTTGTTAACATTAAAATCGGCAAGATTATAACGCCACTAATACCAAACGATGACAAGCTGATAACCACTAAAAAAACGAATGATGACAAAAACAAACTGAAGAAAAGATTTGTAAAACCTGAAGTTCTTCTAAACTCAAAAAATGAATTAAACCACTCATTGATTGTGGCATCAAACGTTTTGTTTATACCTTTTGCTGCTAAAGCGCCAAACAACATTCCAATAATTAAAAACAATAGTAAACTTAAAAAGAATTTATATTTACCGATGTTTTCAATATGTAAACCAAGTTTAAACGTGTTTTTATCCGCTATAATTTGCAATGCTTATCTCTCCTTTCAAAAAAATAATATGAGACAAGCGTTGCAATTATTACTTAAAATACATTATCCACAATATATTGATAAAGTGTCGAAATAAAATGTGAATACACACAAATGTTAGATATTATGTAACCTAACAAATGTTGTTAAACCACAAATTAAAATAATTGATGTAATATTGGTGAAAATTCAAAACCAAAATTTCCCCTATTAAAAGGGTAAATATAGTTTACACTATAAATTTGATTATGTCAACAACAATTTTCGCTAATCTAACAACATTATGTAAATTGATTATGTTAACCACCAAATGATGTGGTTCTGTGTTATTATGTAAACTGTTGCATACATTATTTTTAAGTTTATTTTTAAATTATTTTATGTTATAATGATTATAATTAGTAGAAAGGTTTGATTTTAATGAAAACTGTGATTGTTACCGGCGGTGCTACTGGTATTGGACGTGCTATATCTTCCCTATTTGCAGAGAATGGCTATAACGTAGTAATCGGTTATAATAATTCTTTTAATGCTGCCAAAGAGCTTGAAGAATGTTTGGTTAAAAAAGGCTTTTCTGCAGTTATATTCAAATGTGATGTAACAAATCCTGTCGATGCTAACGGTATAGTTGATTTTGCAGTCAAAAATTTCGGAAAGGTTGATGTTTTTGTATGTAATGCAGGAATTGCACAACAAAAATTATTTACCGATATTACCGATGAGGATTGGTTTAATATGATTAATACCAATCTCACCGGTTGTTTTAACAGTTGTCGTGCTGCCGCAAAATCAATGATATCTAAGCATAGCGGTTCTATTGTTAATATTTCCTCAATGTGGGGTATCAGTGGTGCTTCGTGTGAGGTGCATTACTCAGCCTCAAAGGCAGGTGTTATCGGTCTTACAAAAGCATTGGCAAAGGAATTAGCCCCAAGTAATATCAGAGTTAACTGTGTAGCGCCGGGAGTTATTAAAACCGATATGCTTAAAAGTTTTAGTGACCAAGACCTTGAGAAGTTAAGGGTTGATACTCCCCTCTCTCGTTTAGGAACGCCTCTAGATATTGCCAAAGCTGTTTTATTCTTGAGTAGTGACGATGCCTCATTTATCACAGGACAGGTTTTAAGTGTTGACGGTGGCTTTATCCTCTAATCCTCTACAGAAGCCCCATAATCGAATATTTCGCCTGCGACATTGCTACCGGGGTACTCTATAACGTTGGTGTATGCATCGGGTACTCTGCCAACGATTATTGTTTCTGCTAATATAAACTCTGTATTATAACTTCCTGATGAGCGATACCATGGCATCACGAAGTAAATTTCTGTACTTATGCTTAATGTTATTTGATGTAGCGTTTGATTAATGCCTGCAGATATAAATTTACTCTTTATATCTGAATATACAGCGGAACTTATTTGCATAGAAATTTTAATTTTCGGACCTCGGTTGTTTAGATACTGATTTCCGGTTAATGTTCCAATTGGTATGTTCATTGTAATGCTGTCACGCGAGTTTATGTTGTTTTGGATAAGCGAGATTATTCCTGCTTTAAGTTTTGTTATTTCAACTGTATTAAATTCAACCGAAGTTACTACACCGTCTTCAGCAGAGTTTATTTTCATTAAATCAGTATATTTAAGTTGCTTTTCATTTAGGTAATCGTATACAGTTTGATTTGTCACTAAGTTTGATAGTATTTTTGATTTTGAATTTGAGTAATTTCTAATTAAAATTCTTAATCGGTTATCAGCTTCTAAAGTTAATGATATTAATAAAACTATTGCAAGTACGATAGATAACAATCTTATTGTACTTTTTCGCTGACGTTTTCGCAAAAAAACACCTCCTGAAAACATCCTACGCAGGATATTTCAGGAGGTGTATAATTTTGATTTAATATTACATTTTATAAAAACTTTTTATTGTTTCAACAACCTTGTCAATTCCAACATTACTATTGATAGCAAGGTCAAAATTCTTTAAATCGCCCCATTTTTGATGGGTGTAATAGTTGTAATAAGAAGCACGGCGTTTATCGGTTTTCTTTATAATATCCTTTGCCTTGGATTTTGGTATACCAAGGCGCTTCTCGATTTGTTCAATTCTGTTGTCAAGGTCGCAATGAATAAATACATTTAATACATCATCGCGGTCTTTTAATACATAATCAGCACATCTGCCTAAAATAATACAAGGACCTTTATCTGCCAACTGTTTGATAATTTCACTTTGAGAGATAAATAATCGGTCATTAAGCGGTAAATTTGGCACACCTAAATTTCCAGCACCTGCATAAGAGTATGTACTTAAAGAAAGCGAGTAAAGTAAACTGTTAGTTGCTTTTTCGTCATACTGTTCAAGAATTTCGGGGCTAATTCCGCTTTGGTTTGCGGCATATTCGATTAATTCTTTGTCATAAAAAGGAATTCCTAATTCTTGGGATAAACGTTTGCAGATTTCCCTGCCCTTGCACCCGAACTGTCTTCCGATAGTAATTATAGATTTCATTAAAGCACCTCTTTTACTGTAGTATCTAATAAGAAAAATATATGAGTTTCTCTGTAATTTAAGTATAACATTTATGTTATAAAAAATAAAGTAAAAATTCAATTTTTAGTGTAAAATTTAATTGACAGAATTAGTGCAAAATGTTATAATGTCAAAGCTGAAGGTAATCTTATATTAAAATTTGCGGGTGTGGCGGAATTGGCAGACGCGCTAGACTTAGGATCTAGTGTCACGCACGTGCAGGTTCAAGTCCTGTCACCCGCACCAAATAAAAGTCCTCGATGTTTTTACATCGAGGACTTTTATTTATTTAGTTATAAGATTTTAACTTAATATAAAATCTAAAATTAGCATTACAGAAAATCCTGTAAGCAATGCGTAGGTTGCACCCCATTCACTTCCATGTGAATGAGTTTCAGGTATCATTTCGTCACTTATAACATAAAGCATTGTGCCGCCTGCAAACGCTAAGGCAAATGGTAAAATTATCTGCGATACTGAAACGGCAAAATATCCAATAAGACAACCTATAATTTCAATCACACCGGTAAAGCAAGCACAAAGAAATGTCCTCTTTGGGCTGATACCGGCTGCCAACATAGGTCCAATGATAACCATACCTTCTGGAATATTTTGCAAAGCGATACCACCGGCAATCATAAACGCCTCAGAGGTATTCCCTCCTCCGAAACCGACGCCCGAGGCAATACCCTCCGGTAAGTTATGAATTGCAATTGCGGTAACAAATAGTAATACTTTTTCAATATTAGCATTGTTTTTCGGCTTTGGGCCTTCTATATCAGCACCGACAAGCTTGTGTAGATGCGGTACAAGTTTGTCTAAAAGGCTAATTGCAACTGCACCTACATATATTCCGATTACAGTCACGATTATACTGTATTTACCGCCGTATTCAAGTGACGGTAAAATAAGTCCTAATATTGCAGCAGCAAGCATAATACCTGCTGCAAAGGATAATACAATATCGCTGAATTTATGAGAGATACCTTTAAAGATAAACCCGATAATACAGCCGAATATTGTAGCACCGCCCACACCTAAGGCGGTGAGAAATACCATAGTCATATATAAAACCTCAAATTATTTGGAAAGTAGTTTCAAACCCTCCGATAATGATTGTAGAACGTGGAAACGAAAAACGTTTCCACAAAAGCCGATAATTCGGCTTTCAAGCAATCAAATTTCGTAAAATTCGATTGCTTTTCTACATCATTGCAATGACCGTTGTCAAATTTTCTTTGAAAATTTGTTTACAAATCGAAGATTTGGTGTGGAAATGACCTTAAAAGTGTCATTTCCACGTTCAATGACCATTATGAGAAAATTAAATATGTCTGTATATTTCGGAGGGGTTAACATCGCCGGTTGATGTATTAGAAATTAGTTTATCAGCATTCTCAGGGTCATCAACACTGACAATCATAAGCGCCTTACCTGTAGCATGGCTGATACAAGCGTACATATACTTAATTTCAAGTCCGTTATCTGTCAAAGTCTTAAGACCTCTGGCAAAACCGCCCGGAACATCATCAATAGCAATTGCCAAAGTATCGGTAATTTTGCAGACAACACCGGATTCTCTCAAAGCCAAAACAGCGGCTTCAGGGTCACTGACAATCATTCTTACAATGCCGTAATCGGTAGTATCAGCCAAAGATAATGCACTTATATCAATGTTACTTGCTGCTAAAGTATCGGCAATTTCATTAAGTCTGCCGGCTTTGTTTTCAATAAAAGCAGAAACCTGTTTAACAATCATTTTGTAACCTCCTTAAATTTTACGCTTGTCAATAACGCGTTTAGCCTTACCCTCGCTTCGGGTAATAGATTTCGGATTCACAAGGTGTACACCTACACCAAGACCTAAAATAGAACGAAGTTTATCCTTGATTTCATTCTCAACCTTTGCAATTGATTTGATATCGTCAGAGAACATACTTTCGCTCATTTCAATATCTAAATCAAAAGTGTCGGTGTTGTTAACACGGTCGATTGTGATAAGGTAGTTCGGGGTAATATTACTTCCGCCAACCTCAATAAGCACTTCCTCAATCTGTGACGGGAAAACGTTAACACCACGAATTATGAGCATATCATCACTTCTGCCCATAGGCTTTGCCATTTTAATAAGTGTACGTCCGCAAGAACATTTTTCACGCGATAATACGCAGATATCCTTTGTTCTGTAACGAAGCAACGGGAAGCCCTCTTTGGTGATTGAAGTAAATACAAGTTCACCTTTTTCGCCAAGCGGTAAAACTTCAAGTGTATCGGGGTCAACTATTTCAGGAATAAAATGGTCTTCATTTACGTGCATACCGGTTTGCTCTTCACATTCAAAGCTGACACCAGGACCGGAAATTTCGGTCAATCCGTAAATATCATATGCCTTAATACCAAGTTTAGACTCGATATCCTTACGCATATTTTCACTCCAAGCTTCAGCACCGAAAATACCGGCTTTGAGTTTGATTTGGTCTTTTATACCCATTTCTTCAATTGATTCTGCAAGATATGCGGCATAAGACGGGGTACAGCAAAGAATTGTTGAACCTAAATCGGTCATAAACTGTAATTGACGTTCTGTGTTACCTGAAGACATAGGTAATGTCAAACAGCCAACCTTGTGTGAGCCACCATGAAGACCGGGGCCACCGGTAAAAAGACCGTAGCCATAGCAAACCTGACAAACGTCTTCATTTGTACCACCAATAGCAGTAATAGCACGTGCACAGCAGTCTTCCCATAAAGCAACGTCTTTTTGAGAATAAAAAGCAACAACACGTTTGCCTGTTGTACCTGATGTCGACTGAATTCTGACACAGTTTTTAAGGTCGGTTGCCAAAAGACCGTAAGGATAACACTCACGAAGGTCATCTTTAGTAACAAAGGGCAACTTGTGAAGGTCCTCAATGCCCTTAATATCGTCAGGTGTAACACCCTTTTCTTCCATTTTTTTACGGTAATAAGGCACATTGTCCCAAACGTGCTTTACTTGTTTAACTAAACGTTCACTCTGTAGCTTTTGCATTTCAGGAAGCGACATTGTTTCGATTTCGGGCTGATAATATTTACTCATTTTTTTACATCTCCGTTTTGAAACTGAATTAAATTATAAGTTGTATCCAAGCTCAAAAGCTTTAAGGTTTACATCTAAAAACTTTTCAGGAACGGTAGTTTTAATAGTATCAATCCAAGCCTCGTAAGGTATATCGGTTGATTTTGCTAAAACTCCGATAAGAACAACATTAACAGCCTTAATGCTACCTGCCTCTTGTGCTAATTTTAAAGCGTCAAGGCTGATAACGTCAGCTTTTGATTTTAATTCATCAATAATGCCCTCAGGATACTCTGCGGCACCGGTAATAACCGGCATCGGGTTCATAGCACGGTCATTAACAATCATTCTACCGCCCTTTTTAAGATACGGTAATGCACGAAGTGCCTCTAAACGCTCGAAAGCCAAAATTAAATCAGCTTCACCTTTGTCGATAATCGGAGAAGCAACCTTGTCTGCATACTTAACATAGGTTACAACAGAGCCGCCACGCTGACTCATACCGTGAACTTCGGATACCTTAACGTCAAATCCTTGAGCAATAATAACGTTACCTAAAATTCGGCTTGCTAAAAGAGTACCCTGTCCTCCAACGCCGACTATCATAATGTTTAATTTATCGGTCATTTATGCTTCCTCCTTTTCGATAGCACCGAACGGGCAAACGCCAACACAAAGTCCGCATCCGTTGCACTGTGAATTATCAATAACGGCTTTACCGTCCTTAAAACTGATAGCAGGACAGCCTAATTTCATACACATTTTGCAGGATTTACACTTATCGCTAATAACCTTGCAGAATCCAGTGTATTTAACAGTTTTAAGCAAAGCACAAGGACGTTGTGCGATAATAACTGAAGGTTCTTCGGCAGCCAATTCTTCTTTAACTGCCTTTTCAAAACCAACCAAATCAAACGGGTCTTCAACACGAACACGCTCTACACCAACAGCCTTACAAAGTGCTATAAGGTCTACCTGCTTGGTGGCTTCACCGCGGATTGTTTTACCGGTTGTGGGATTCTCCTGATGACCGGTCATACCGGTAATAGAGTTGTCCAGAATAATAACAGTGTTGTTACCCTTATTATATACAATGTCAATAAGACCTGTGATACCGGAGTGAATAAAGGTTGAGTCACCGATAACAGAAACTAGTCTTTTGTTAAACTCCTCTCCCCTTGCTTTTGCCATACCGTGAGCGGCACTGACCGAAGCACCCATACAAATGGTTGTATCAACGCTCTGCAGCGGTGCTACGGCACCGAGAGTATAACATCCGATGTCACCTGAAACGGTTACACCGAGTTTTTTCAAGACGTAGAATGTACCTCTATGCGGACAGCCTACACAAAGTACAGGAGGTCGGTTAGGAATTACGGGGTCGGCAACTGCTTCGGTTTCAATACCCAAAACAGCCTTTTTAATCATATTCTGTGAATACTCACCGAGTAAAGTGAAGTTTTCCTTACCCTTGCACTTAATTCCCAATGCTTTAACGTGATTTTCAATAACCGGGTCAAGTTCTTCAATAACCCAAAGTTCATCATGAGTATCAGCAAAATCGCGGATTAATTTTTCAGGCAACGGATAAACCATACCTAATTTTAAGAAATCTACCTTATCACCCAAAGCCTCTTTTGCGTAAACGTATGTAGTACCTGCTGCAATAACACCGATTTTAGAGCCGTTATTTTCAACGGTGTTAAACTCGCAGTTTTCAGCTAACTCTTTAAGCTTTAATGTGCGTTCTTCAACAATCACGTGTCTGCCTTTAGCCATTGCAGGCATCATAACATGCTTCGGGATATTCTTTTCATAAGGCTTTAATGCAACTTCCTCGGGGTCGCACAACTCAACTAAACTTTGTGAGTGTGAAACGCGGGTGGAAAGACGGATAAATACCGGAGTATCATATTCCTCACTTAAACTGAAAGCCTTTTTGGTAAATTCTTTACATTCAGAGGAATCAGAAGGTTCAAGCATCATAATTTTAGCGGCTTCGGCGTAATGACGTGAGTCTTGCTCATTCTGTGACGAGTGCATACCGGGGTCGTCAGCAACGCAGAAAACCAAACCACCGTTAGCACCGATGTAACTGACAGTGAAAACAGGGTCAGCCATAACATTAAGACCTACGTGTTTCATACAAGACATAGCTCTACCACCTGCAATAGAAGCACCGATTGCAACCTCTGCTGCAACCTTTTCGTTGGGTGCCCACTCAACATAAATATCTTTATATTCGACTACCGATTCGGTAATCTCGGTACTGGGTGTTCCGGGATAAGACGAAACAACCTTTACACCTGCTTCAAAAGCACCGCGAGCAACTGCGGCATTTCCGAGAAGTAATTTTTTCATAATATTCATCCTTTCAAACAAAATAAATCACTTTTTAGCACCGGTAGCCTCGGCAACCAAGCTTTCAGAACCGTAACGCTTTCTCAAAGTAGGTTTTTCAATTTTTCCGGTGGGATTTCGAGGTATATCAGCAAATATAATTTTACGCGGACGTTTGTATCTCGGTAAACCGTTTGATGCATTAATTACTTCTTCTTCAGTTAAAGTAAATCCTTCTTTAATCTCAATAACAGCAACCGCAATTTCACCTAAACGTTTGTCAGGCAAACCGATAACGGCAACATCTTTAATAGCGTTTAATTGCTGACGTAAAAAGTTTTCAATCTGTACGGGGTACAAATTCTCACCGCCGGTGATGATAACATCCTTTTTGCGGTCAACAAGCCAAATAAAGCCGTCCTTATCTTCTTCTGCCATATCTCCGGTAAAGAGCCAGCCGTCTTTTAAAACCTCATTAGTGGCTTCATCGTCCTTATAATAGCACTTCATAACGCCAGGGCCTTTAACGGCTAATTCACCGACTTCGCCTTTTTTGACTTCCTGCTTGTTTTCGTCAACAATCTTAATTTCCCAACCAAAACCGGCTTTACCGATTGCACCGACGTGGTCGATATTCTCAACGCCTAAATGAACGCAACCGGGACCGATTGATTCGCTTAATCCGTAATTGGTATCGTAATCGTGATTTGGGAAAATCTCTTTCCAACGTTTTATCAATGAAGGCGGAACAGGCTGTGCACCAATATGCATTAATCTCCAATGTGATAAATCGTATTTTGTAAGGTCGATTTCTCCGCGGTCAATAGCATCTAAAACATCCTGAGCCCAAGGTACTAACAACCAAACAATTGAACACTTTTCTTCAGATGCAGTGCTGATGATAAGTTCAGGTGTTGTACCTTTTAATAATACAGCCTTACCGCCAACCAAAAAGCTACCGAACCAATGCATTTTAGCACCGGTGTGGTACAAAGGCGGAATGCAAAGAAATACATCATCATGTGTTTGCGAGTGGTGGTTTTGCTCAACCTTGCAGGAGTGCATCAAACTTTCGTGAGCATGTAAAATTGCTTTAGGAAATCCTGTTGTACCACTTGAAAAATAAATCGCACCGTCATCAGAATCTGAAATCTCAATTTCGGGGTCTTTTTTACTGAAACAGTTGATAATTTCATTATAACTTTCAGCAAATGCAGGACAACCCTCACCTACATAAAGCCACATTTTAACCGACGGCACTTTATCGGCAATCTGCTCACAGCGACCGATAAATTCAGGACCGAAAGCAAGATATTCAGCGTCGGACTTTTCAAGACAGTATTTAATCTCGTCAGCGGCATAACGATAGTTAAGCGGGACAGCGATTGCACCTGCACGAAGCACACCAAAGTAAATCGGTAACCATTCAATACAGTTCATTAAAAGAATTGCGACCTTTGTTCCCTTTTTTACACCGTTTGCAATCAGCAAATTAGCAAAACGGCTAGCAGTGTCGTTAAATTCTTTCCACGTGATTTCTCTACGGTAGTTAGAGCCGGTAGCCTGAGTCAAAGCAAACTCACGCCAGGTCATTTTGGTATCGGCACCTGGGTTAACCTCAACAAGACTTACCTCATCTCCGTACAGTTCTGCATTTTTCTTTAAAATTTCGGTAATTGGCATTTTTTCATATCCTTTTTATGTATTAGGTGTATCAAAAGATACGCCTTTATGACCATAAAACTATAATTAGTCAATTTAGTATATATTTTATCACATATATCCAAATTTGTCAATGCTTTAAATCGCTAAATTGCCACAAAATTTTAAGTCCCTACCTCTTAAAGAAGTAGGGATAGTTAATATATATTATTAGAAGAATTTTAACAAATCGGTAAATACCGGAATTATATCATCTGCTGTTTTTAGTTTCATAAAAAGCATATCATTAACTTCATCTGAAAAATCAACAATATCAGGTATGCCAATGCACTTCATTCCTGCAGCGTTTGCGGCTTTAATTCCGTTTTGGGAATCCTCAAAAACAAAGCAATCATTTGGCTGGACACCCATCAATTCAGCTGTTTTTAAGAAAATTTCAGGGTCAGGTTTGCTTCTGATTACATCTTCGCCGCTCATTATAACCTCAAAATATTTTTCTGCATCAACTGCTTTTAAATGATGATTAACGCTTTGTCGTGAAGAACCTGATGCTAACCCCATTTTAATACCGTTATCCCTTAAAAATAATAACAATTCTTCAATGCCGGGCATAAATTTAATATCTATATTATCAATACAATATTGTCGTGCTTCATTGTTAAATCGGTCAATATCAATATTAGGATAAATGTCTAAGACGTATTTAGACCAAGATGTTTTATTCATCCCACAAACAGCAGGAATATGTTTACCCATACCGCAAATTCCTTGCTTTTCCCCTGCCCAGTCCCAAGCAGGTATACAAATGCGTTGGGTATCAAGCAAAGTACCGTCCATATCAAAAATAACACTGAACATATAATACCTCAAATTTAAAATTATAATTATAGTTTAAAATATCATTAATATTTTGTCAATAAAATAAAAAACTCCTTATTCAAAAGAATAAGAAGTTTTTGGGTAGTTTGAACTTAGTGACACGAATGAAATGGCTCTGAAAGCCGAAAATTTTCTTAATTATTCTTCCTTGTTGTTAATAGTACAATTTTTTATCCTAACTTTCCCTTTTTGATTTTGGAAATTATGAATATTTGCATTCTCTATTTTTGCATTAAATGAGGCAAAACCTAAAGCATCAACAGTAAAATCTTTAATAGTAACATCTTTGCAACTTTGCAAAGCCATACCTTGAATTTGACAATTAGTAAAAGTTATGTTTTCGTTGTTATCCAACTTAATTGTTGCAATCAGTTTTTCTAATTTTTCAATTCTTTCTTCTAACGATTTGATGTATTCAATATTATCCATATAATCACCTCAATGTGTATTATAGCATAAAAGCGGCAAAGCCGCAATACCTCTTCACTATTCACTATTACTTATTACTTTCCAAAAATCCCGAATATGAGTTTAGTGAAGAGTGAAATGTGAATAGTGAAAAAGTAAAATCCCGAACGCTTTCGCATTCGGGATTTTTGGTGCCGGAAGCGGGGGTCGAACCCGCACGGTATCGCTACCACTGGATTTTGAGTCCAGCACGTCTGCCAATTCCATCATTCCGGCGAATGTTACCGGTACATTATACAGTAACACTTTTGAAAAATCAAGTGTTTTTTTACTAATATTTATAATTTTTTTCAAAAATTCAATAATATTATTATTTGTTTCAATTTTAGTGAAATTAGATTTTAATAAATTCATATATTTTAAATAAACTAAAATATGTTATAATCATAAATATTAAAATTCGCTTTATTTTCTGTTAATGTTATGCTATAATTATTAAAGTTTAAATTGGGAGATATGGATTATGAATTTTTTGAAAGGAATCGTTATCGGTTTAGGTGCTGTCGCACCCGGCTTAAGTGGCAGTATTCTGTTGGTTATTTTCGGTCTTTACCGCAAAACAATTGCCGCAATCAGCGGTTTGTTTAAAAACTTCAAGAAAAATATACTGTTTTTGATTCCGTTAGGTATTGGCGTTTTGTGCGGTATTTTCCTTTTCAGTAAAATAGTAGATTGGCTACTGATTGAATATCAAATGCAAACACGTTTTGCTTTTCTCGGATTAATTTTAGGCTCTGTCCCCTTGTTTTGGCGTGAAGTACGAAAAAACGGTTTTAATTGGAAGTATTACATAGCAATTTTAATTGCGTTAGCTGTTGGAATTTTCATATTTGGTTTTAATCGTAACTTCTTCCCCGCTGTTACTAATCCAAATTTATTTCAATCTGTACTTTTAGGCTTTGTTGTTGCAACTTCCTATATTGTTCCGGGTATTGACAGTGCTGCCGTGCTGTCGGCGTTGGGATTATATGATTTGTGGGTAAGTTCGCTTGCTAATTTAAGCTTTGCAGTGTTAATCCCAGCCGCACTTGGTGTTTTACTTGGTGTTTTGATAATATCGTTTATAATCAACAAATTAATCTCAAAGTGTTACACACTTACCTTTTCGGTAATTTTTGGTTTGTTTATTTCGGTTATACCCAGCGTTTTGAACGAGAGTTGTGTTATAGGATTTAATAGTAGAACATATATTTCTTTTGTATTATTAATCTTAGGCTTTCTCGGTTCACTTGCTTTTAGTAATTGGGAGATTATATTAAAGAAATTTAAGCAATTTAAAAGCAATAAAAACCACCCTAATTAAAGGGTGGTTTTTTGCAGAGTAGAAGAATACATAGCTTCGACGAAAAAAGTTCAAATCATCAAATCCCACAACAATTAAGAAAAGGT
>JAZRQE010000017.1:0-54855 GCA_045649545.1 Acutalibacteraceae bacterium | reverse complement strand
TATGGCTGCGGTTATTGATACCGAAGTGCGTGAAATTATTATGGCTCAATATTCTAAAGCAAAGGATATTTTGAGTGCTAATATGAATAAGGTGCATAAGGTTGCACAGAAACTTTTTGTTGAAGAAAAGGTTAGCGGTGATGAGTTCCGCGAGATTATGGCAACCGAAGACGCACAGTAATTTTAAGTAAATAAAACAAACTCACCTGCCGAAAAATCGGCAGGTGAGTTTGTTTTACGGTCGGTCTTTTTTCAACTTGTTCAATTTTGGTACTATACCCTCGTGGAAACGGTCAGGATGGTGTTGGATATTTTCCGAGGGTAAGCCTTGAGAAATAGCCGGAAACATAAATTCAGAGTCGTTACTTGGCTGTATTTCGTAGGTGCCGTAGGTGTTAATTAACTCCTCGCAGGTGTCAGGCGTGCGGTCCCAAGGTACAACCGACGGGTCACTCGGCACGTAAAATTCTTCCGAAGTATGAGTGGTTTTTTGCTTGTTTTCTAAAAACTCGGTTTGTCCGTTGTTGCTGGATTTTGAATTGTTTAATTTAGTCAAAATAATCATCTCCCGAGATTATTTTGCCCGTTTTTTATAAATTAACAAAAATAAAACCGCCTTGACGTTAAAGCCAAGGCGGTAAATTTCAACAAATTATTTATTGTTGTATTTATCGATGCAATTTTTAATGCGGTCGATAGGATTGAGCAATGAGCTGATAGAGTTGTCATAGTTAATGGTGTCGATAAGGTAGGCAACATACTTTGACATCTCAACACGTGCGTACCACTCACGCTCCATCAAGTCAGGCTTGTTGTAAACCAAGTTGGTGGTGAAAATCTTATCAATAAGACCATCCTTATAATACTGGTCGAACTTATCGTAACCCTCAACAAACAAACCAAAGGTGGTGAAAGCGAATACACGGTTACAGTTCTTTGCCTTCAACTGTGCGGCGATATCAAGCAACGAATCACCCGAAGAAATCATATCGTCAACAATAATAAGGTCTTTACCGGTAACATCGTTACCCAAGAACTCATGAGCTTCAATCGGGTTACGGCCGTTAACGATAATTGAGTAGTTTCTACGCTTGTAGAACATACCCAACTCTACACCTAAAACGGAGGAATAGTAAATACAACGTGACATTGCACCTTCGTCGGGAGCAACAATCATCAAATGGTCGCGGTCAATTTTCACATCAGGAACGGTGCGAAGTAAAGATTTAATCATTTGATAGCTCGGCTGAACGTTATCAAATCCGCCCAAGGGAATAGCGTTACAGATTCTCGGGTCGTGAGCATCAAAAGTGATAATGTTCTTAACACCTAAAGCGGTAAGCTCCTGTAAAGCCATTGCACAGTCTAACGACTCACGTGCAGAGCGGCGATGCTGTCTTCCCTCGTAAAGCATCGGCATAATAACGCTGATTCTTCTGGCTTTTCCGCCTAAAGCAGCGATAACACGCTTTAAATCTTGGAAATGGTCATCAGGACTCATCGGTACGGTTTGACCGTACATTTTGTAGGTTACACCGTAGTTAAAACAGTCACAAATAATAAATGCATCAAGTCCACGAGCAGTATGCTCAATAAGACCCTTTGCTTCACCGGTGCCGAAACGCGGGCACTGGGGATGAATAACATATGTATGCTCCTCCGGCATACCACGCCATTGTTGGAGATAGTAATCTACCTTGTCGGCAAACTCTTCACATCCACGCATTGCGATGATAGCCATCTCACCGTAAGGAGTGTGTTTATAGGTTGCAGTTGTCATTTTAGTTCCTCCGTATATTAACTTTTAAGCAAGGGTATTTAAAGCCCCTCGAAATTGCATATTAAATATACCACAAAACCGCACGTTATAAAAGAGTTATTTTGCTAAATTTTCGCAAATCACGGCGATTTACATAATACCTTGGAATATGTAAACTAATTTTGTCGAACTTCGCCGTTGACAATTAGTTTATAGTCACCTGAATGTAAAATTTTCGCCAATTGTTTGGTATCTTTAATTCGGGTTTCGACGGCAATACCCGTCAAACCTAACTGTGGTTCCGAAATTTCATGAGCGTCACTGCCGCTAATTAGTTTTAAGTTGTGATTTTTAGCAAACCTTTCTGCTATATCGTTGCGGTTTTCAGAGTGACCGAAATTCAGCTCGACACCGTTTAAATATCTATAGTCGGGGATAAAAGTAGGCTCGGGGTTGTATTGACCTATTCTAAATGGGTGTGCCGCCGATATAAAGCCGCCATTTTTCCATACAAATTTTGCAATTTGCTCAATTGTGTAGCTCTTGAAATTGGGCACAGCTTTTAATTCATCAGGGGTAATGCCGTAGATAAGCACCTCTTTTGCGATGTTTTGAAGGTAACACTCCTCAATGCCGAAAATTACATCAAAATCCAGCTTTTCACCCAGGGCTTTGCCGATTAAGAAATCTCTTTCATAAGCACTGACAAATTCTTCCCAAGGCAGTCTTTTGTCAACCGCTGTACTTCCGCGGTAAAAATGGTTGGTAACAACCGCACCGGTATAGCCTTTTTCTTTTAAGGAGGTTATCATTTCCTCAACAGTAGAATGTGCACATTTACTGCAACGGGAAGTATGCAGGTGCATTTCATATTTGAACATTTTTTCACCTCTTAGTTTTCTGTTGAACATAAATATTTTATCACAAAAAAATTGTTAAATCAATAAAACATAACGCAAAATTTTTAAAGTTTTTTGTTGCCAAACTGTACTTCATTTGCTATAATAAAATGGAATACGAATATATATTGGTCGAGGCGTTGCTTTGGCTAACGGAGGATATTATGAAAGTAACACTTTTAACCCACACACCTGACCCTGAATTAACAGTTGCATCTGCCGCAAGGCTTTGTTATTCACCGTCTACTATTGATGAGGTGCGTGAAAAACTGACCCCCGAAAAAACTGCAAGTTTTGTTGATATGCTGTCCGAAATCGGTCACGAAAGTCCGATTGAACACGCCTCGTTTACTTTTGGTATTGAGGGTGTTTCAAGAGCACTTTTGGCACAGATTACACGTCATAGAATGGCATCCTTTTCGGTACAGAGTCAGCGTTATGTTGCTGAGGCTCAGTTTGAGTTTGTTACACCTCCTGAAATTGAAAAAGACCCTGAGGCTAAAGCATTGTTTTTAGAGGCTATGAAAAAGGACCAAGAATATTATGACCGTTTGACTGAAACTTTGAAGCGTCGTCATAAAGCCGATATGATTGCAAGCGGCATGGAGGAAAAGGCTGCTGACCGTGCTGCCGAGAAAAAGGCTATTGAGGATGCACGCTTTGTGTTGCCTAACGCCTGCGATACTAAAATGATTTTAACTATGAACGCACGCAGTTTACATAATTTCTTCAGGCACCGTTGTTGCAACCGTGCCCAGTGGGAAATTAGAGAGCTTGCGGCTAGAATGTTAGAGCTTTGCCGAGAGGTAGCACCTAATCTCTTTAAGAATGCAGGACCTGCTTGCTTGACCGGACCTTGTCCCGAAGGCAAAATGACCTGTGGACAGATTCTAAAGATGCGTGAACGTTACACAATGAAAAAGGATTAAACAAAATGGGTAAACTAATTGTAATTGAAGGACTTGACGGTTGCGGAAAAACAACTCAAGTAAACCTTTTACCTGAAAAATTAAAGGAATTGGGTTTTGACTCGAAATTGATTTCTTTTCCCGATTATTCCGACCCGTCGAGTACGTTGGTCAGAATGTATTTGGGCGGTGAGTTTGGTGATAAACCCGATGCCGTTAACGGTTATGCCGCATCGTTGTTTTATGCGGTTGACCGATATGCAAGTTATAAGCGTCATTGGGCGGACTATTACGAAAACGGCGGAATTGTTGTTTCAGGCAGATATGTTGAGTCAAATGCTTATCATCAAATGTCAAAATTGCCCGAAAGCGAATGGGAAAGTTACCTTGACTGGCTTTATGAAACAGAGTATGAGAAAACTGCGATTCCCCGTCCTGATGCGGTAATTTTTCTTGATATGCCGGTCGAGGTTTCGACTAAAATGGTTGAAAGCCGTTACAGTGGAGATGAGTCTAAAAAAGACATTCACGAAAAGGACGGGTCGTATCTTTTGGCTTGCCGTAAAGCGGCTTCCTTTGCCGCAAAAAAATGCGGTTGGAATGTTATCAACTGTGCCGACGGTGATAAACCACGCTCAATTGAAGATATTTCAGCTGATATTTTAAAAATTGTATTAGAGGTTGTTAAATAAATTTTTGTTTTGGAGACTATATATGTATTATGTGTTTTTAGCCCCTGGCTTTGAGGAAACCGAAGCCTTGGCACCATTAGATATTATCCGACGTGCCGAGGAGGAGATTTATACTGTCGGCGTTGGCGGAAAGGTAATAACCAGTGCCCATCAGATACCGGTTGTTGCCGATGTTATGGACAGTGAAATTGCACCCGATAAGGATTGTGACGGTATTATTTTACCCGGTGGTATGCCTGGTACACTTAATTTGGAGAAAAGTCCTTTAGTGCAAAGTTTTATTGATTACTGTGTTGAAAACAAAAAAATGATTGCCGCAATTTGTGCCGCACCCTCGATTTTGGGTCATAAAGGCTTGTTAGAGGGTAAAAAGGCAGTTTGCTTCCCCGGTTTTGAGGAGCAGTTAGTGGGTGCTGAAATTTTAAATTCTGCAGTTGTAACCGACGGCAACATTATCACCGCTTGCGGTGCAGGTGCAGCATTGAAATTCGGCTTTGAGATTGTAAAATACATTCAAGGCGATGCCGCCGCAAAACATTTCGAGAAGGCTATGTTATGCGACCGGTAGATATCAGACAGTATAAGCAAGAGCTACGTGCCTTAATAAAAGAGGAACGTAGGAATATGGACCCGGAAGAGAAAGCAAGGCTTGACGCAGGTGTAACTCGCAATGTTCAAAGGCTTTATCAGTATCGTTCGGCAAAAACCGTGTTGGTTTATGTTTCAACGGCTATTGAGGTTGATACCTTCAAAATCATTGAGGGTTGCTGGCGTGACGGCAAAAAGGTCGCCGTGCCGAGATGTATTGACGGCACAAGATTGATGGATTTTCACTATATCACATCATTTGAGGACTTAAAACCCGGAACTTTCGGCGTGTTAGAGCCTGACGAGAGCTTGCCTGTTGTAGAGGATTTTACCGGATGTTTAATGCTTTTACCGGCATTGTCGATTGACTATTTGGGTTATAGACTTGGCTACGGCAAGGGATATTATGACCGTTATATGTCAAGGTTTTCGGGAGCTTGTGCAGGTATTTGCTATTCAGACTGTATCAGGCGTCATATGTATCACGGCAGGTTTGACCGTCCGGTTGATGTTATAGTTACTGAAAAATGGATTAAGGATGTGTCCGGTCGCCGCGAAACTCAACGCAGGAAATTTTCACGTCAGTTTTAATCCACCAACCTTTTACGGAGGTAAAAATGAAAAATGATATTTTCAAAATCGGCAATGAAGCCGATTTGACGACAAATGATACATATTCTGCCGACGTTGATGATGTGGGCGATTTTAAAATTGCCAAACCCTCCGGTGCAGACGCTTCAAACATCAACGAGGGTGGACTTGACGATTCGAGGCTTTCGGATGATTTTATAATCGGGCAGGACTTTTTTATCGACAGCACCGTTGCCGATGATATTGGAAAGTCTGAACCAGAGCCTAAAAAAAGCAAAAAAAGACGTAAGCATAAAAAAAGAACAGCCGGTCAAGGCTGTCTTATGTCGGTTATATGGATGGCGGCAATTTTGGTTATTTCGATTACTGCCGCATCACTGATACTTTATTTCGGTATGGATTATCTTGGTGTAAGTTTGGATACTGATGCTGCTGAAGATAATATCGAAATAGTTGTAGCAGATGGTGCAAGCGCCAAAAACATTGCCAAAATGCTTGAAGAAAAAGGCGTTATTGACAGTCCTTTGTTCTTTAGATTTTATGCAAGGCAGGGCGGTTACGCCTCTAAATTCCGTGACGGTATCTATTATTTCAGTAAACAGGACGGTTATGAGGATATTGTCGACAAACTGACTAAACAGGGTACTCAAGCAAGTCAAGTCAAGGTTACAATTCCTGAAGGTTGGGATATTGATAAAATAGCAAAACGTCTTGAGGAAAACAAGGTTTGTACCGCTTCGCAGTTTAAGACGGCAGTAAATGAAGCAACCTTTGAGAAGTATAATTATGACTTCTTGAAGGGTATAAAACTTGAGTCACAGGGTGTTCACTACCGCCTTGAGGGATATTTGTTCCCCGATACGTATTACTTCTATCAGACCAATAATAAAGCAGGTGCCGAGCAGGCTATTAAGAAAATGCTCGACAACTTTGATAAAAAGGTTACCGTGGGCTTGCGTGCCGAAATTACCAGAGCAGGACGTAATCTGCACGATGTAATTACAATGGCTTCGATTATTGAAATGGAATCGTCGGTTGCAACTTATGAAACCAAGCAAAAGGTTTCGGCAGTATTCTGGAATCGAATAGATGATTGGGGTGATGGGGCTTACCTGCAGTCTGACCCAACTCAAAAGTACGCTTATAATAAGGATAAATACGATACATATAAATCGGTCGGTCTTGCTCCGGGTGCTTACTGCAACCCGAGTATTGACGCCATCAAAGCGGCAATTTATCCTAAAGAAAACAGTACAGATTACTTCTTTGTCACCGATAAAAATATGAAATTCTATTTCACCAAGACGGTTGAGGAGCATAACAAGGTAATTAAAGAACTCAAGAATAAGGGAATGTGGGTAGAATCTAAAAATGGTTGATAATATATCAAAAAACATTGAACTGCTTTGTCCGTCGGGTGATATTGAACGGCTGAAAGCGGCGGTTGACTTTGGTGCTGATGCCGTATATTTAGCCGGTGAAGAGTTTGGTATGCGTACTGCTGCGACCAACTTCGGCGAGGACGATTTAAGAAAAGGTACAGCCTATGCCCACGAACACGGGGTTAAGGTGTTTGTCACCTGCAACACCCTGCCGCATAATGATGAAATACCCCGTTTGCCTGCATTTTTGGAACTGTTGGCTGATATTGGTGTTGACGGAATTATCGCGTCCGACATTGGTACAATGGGGTTGATAAAAAAATATGCACCCAAGCAGGAATTGCACGTTTCGGTGCAGTCGGGCATTGTAAATTATGAGACTGCTAATGCTTTTTACAATATGGGTGCAAAGCGTATTGTCGTCGCACGTGAGCTTTCATTAGACGAAATTGCCGAAATCAGAGCAAAAACGCCCAAAGAGCTTGATATTGAAGCATTTTGTCACGGTGCAATGTGTGTTTCGTTCTCGGCAAGGTGTTTGTTGTCCTCATATATGACGGGACGTGACGCTAACCGCGGTGACTGTGCCCAATCATGTAGGTGGAGTTATTCACTTATGGAGCAAAAACGCCCCGGACAGTATTTTGACATTACTGAAACAGATAAAGGCACTTATATTTTAAATGCTAATGACCTTTGTATGGTGTCACATATCGGCAAAATGGTCGAGGCAGGTGTGCATAGCTTTAAGATTGAAGGCAGGGCAAAGTCGCATTATTATACCGCTGTTACGGCTAACGCTTACCGCGGTGCTATTGATAGTTACTTGGCTGACCCGACAGCACCTGTGCCGACGTGGGTTTTGGAAGAGTTGGAAAAAATTAGCCACCGTCCGTATTCTACCGGATTTTACTTCGGAAGACCTGAAAATGAGCAGACTTATCTTTCTGCAGGGTATATTCGCGATTATTCGGTTGCGGGCGTAGTTAAGGGTTGGGAAGACGGTGTTTTGTCGTTAGAACTTAAAAACAAGTTCTTAAAAGGGCAGGTTTTGGATTGCTTACAGCCGAAACGTGAGCCGTTTATCTTGACTGCTGACGAAATGTTTGATGAAAAGGGTAATGCTATTGACTCGGCACCCCACCCGATGATGACGGTTAAAATTCCTTGCGACCGTCCCGTCCTTAAAGGCTCACTCTTAAGAATGAAAGCCGAGTAAGTTTTATAAATGATTAAATCACTCTGTTTGTTGCAAAATAAATAGGGTGATTTTTTTATGTCTTCAATCTACAAAAGAGCTTTAGTGTGTTTTATGTGTATCTTGGTCGGAATGCTTGTTTGTTCGGCAAGGGTTATAACAGTGGCAACCGACAGTGAGTTAAGCGAAGCGGCAACCAAGCAGTCAAGCAAAAGAATAGATGTGGCAGCTTGCCGCGGTGAAGTTAAAGATTGCAACGGTAAATCTATTACATCAAGCGGATATAAAGCGGCTACTGTGGTTTTGCCGACCGATTATGCGGCAGTTCCGTTAAGTGAAATGTTAACAGGACAAGACCTGGAAAGCGGATTAAACAAATTAAGAAACGGTCAGGCTGTCACTGTGTGGGGAAAGCAACCAACAACTTCCGACGGGTGGCATACCTTCTATGTGCCGACAAGGTACAATGGTAGTTTTACACATATTTTGGGGTATACCAACAGTGACGGTCATGGTATGACGGGAATTGAAAAGTATTACGATGATATACTCTATTCCAATCAAAAGGTGAGTTTAAGCTACACCACCGATTCGCGTGGGCGAATGCTGGCAGGATTAAAATTTGCGGTTAATGAGCCGGTTGTCAGCAATAAAGTAACCTTAACGGTTGATTCTGAAATTCAAAGTATAACCGAGCAGGCGATGTTAGAGGTAGAACGCGGTGCGGCGGTGGTAATTGAGGCTAAAACCGGCAAAATCAAGGCGCTTTGTAGTCGACCTGATTTTGACCCTTATGACGTTGCAAAATACCTTAACGATGAAAACTCACCCTTAATTAACAGGGCAGTATGTTCTTATAACGTAGGTTCGGTTTTTAAACCTGCAATCGCTGTGGCGGCAATTGAAAACGGAAATGACCAATACCGCTACACCTGTACCGGCAGTGTTACGGTGGGCGATGTTACCTTTAAGTGTCATAAATCAAGCGGTCACGGTCAGTTAGGGCTTAAAGAAGCGTTAGCAGAATCCTGCAACACTTATTTTTATACCTTGGCAGAAATTTTGGGTGCCGAAAAAGTTTATAATACGGCGTTGCTGTTTCGCTTCGGGCAGGAACTTAACTGTAACGGCGGATTGGTATCAAACAAAGGCAGTTTGCCTACGTTGGAAAAATTGAACACATTTCCGGCTGAATTAAGTAATTTTAGTATCGGTCAGGGGGATTTAATGTTAAGTCCGATTGCGTTGTCTACCTTGTACTGTGCCATAGTAAATGGCGGTCAATACCGTTTGCCGTATATTGTGACGAGTGTTGAAATAAACGGTGAAACAGAAAGTTTCGAGCCGTCGTTACCGACGGTAGCGTTCAAAAAAAGCACTGCCGATACGTTAAAGGAATATCTTAAAAATGTTTTGCAAAACGGCACAGGCAATGCGGCTTATTCCGAAGGAATTTCGGCAGGCGGCAAGACCGGAACTGCCCAAACCGGTTGGAAGTTGGACGGCAGAAGTGTTTTAAATGGATGGTTTTGCGGGTTTTACGAGGGCAAACGAACGGATTATGTTATTGTTATTGTGAAAGAGGATGTAAAATCCGGTTCTGCTGACTGTGCACCGATTTTTAAAAATATAACAGAAAAATTATCAAATTCGGGGTTTTAACACAATAAAAAATAGGAGATGTTCAAACTGAACATCTCCGATTTTTGTCATTGTATTGTAAAATATTATTCGTCAGCACCGACTTCGCACTCGATATAATTTTCCTCATCTTCTTCAGCAAGGAAACGGGTTACGAACAATGCAACGCCTGCAACCAAGGCTGCAACAGCAACGATAGTGCCGATAATCCAAAGAACGTGTTTAGCTTTCATAGTAAATCACCTTTCATTAAGTTTGTTTTATTTTTATTTATTATACCCCAAATTGAATTGATTGTCAATAAGTGGCGGTATTTTTTAATATTTATCATATTTATATACACATTTAACTAATTGATTGACTTAATATGGTGATTTGGTGTATAATAAATTAATTAAGACAAAATTTTATTGCCTATTGATAGAAGGTGTATTATGAGTAAAACTATTGCCGCTATTGCAACTGCTTTGGGTGAGGCATCAATTGGCGTTGTCAGAATTTCGGGTGACGATGCTATTGTTGTCGCCGATAAGGTGTTTCGCTCGGTTTCGGGTAAAACATTATTGGAGTGTCAGGGTTATTCTGCGTTGTTCGGTCACGTTGAGGCTAACGGTGAAAAAATTGACGAGGCAGTAGCTTTGGTTTTCCTCGCACCCAAAAGCTATACCGGTGAAAATGTTGTCGAGCTTTCGGTACACGGCGGCAGTTTTGTTGTGCGACAGGTTTTGCGTGCGGTTCTGGATGCCGGTGCTTTAATGGCTGAACGCGGTGAGTTTACCCGCAGAGCTTTCCAAAACGGTAAAATGTCTTTAAATGAGGCAGAGTCGGTTATGGATATTATATCGGCAGACGGCGAGCAGGCGTTAAGGGCTTCTCTTTCGGCAAAGTCAGGCGTTTTGTCGCAGAAATGTAATGTCATTAGGGACAAGCTGACATTTGCAGCGGCAACAGTAGCCGCTTTTTCAGATTTCCCCGATGAAGAGCCGGAGTTTAGCGGCATTGATAAGTTAGAGTCAATGCTCAGTGAATCCGAGGAAGAATTACAGAAACTACTTGATACATACGATACCGGCAGAATGCTTCGTCACGGTGTGAATACGGTTATTGTCGGTCCTCCGAATGCCGGAAAGTCCACATTGATGAATTTACTGTCCGGTTACGAGCGTTCAATTGTAACGCCGATTGCCGGTACAACCCGTGATATTGTTGAGGAAACGGTTAATTTAGACGGACTTATATTAAAGTTAAGCGATACTGCAGGACTTAGGGACACCACCGACGAGGTTGAGCAAATCGGCGTCAAAAGGGCAAAAGAACGGATTGACTTTGCTGATTTGATTATTGCAGTGGTTGACAGCAGTGATGTGAAAACTGAAGAAATCACAGAACTTTATAAAACCTTAGTTGGCCGTCCTGCCGTTGTTGTATTTAATAAATCCGATATCGGCACTGCGGATAAGTCTGATGCCCAAAATTTAGGCTTGCGGTTTGTTGAAATGTCGGCTAAAGACGGTAGCGGTTTAGCTGAATTTAAAACAATAATTAAGGAAATTACCAAAACCAACAACTTAAGCGGTTCGGCTGATGTGTTTTTAAATGAGCGTCAGCGTGACTGCGTTTTGAGAGCATTAGAAAACGCAAAAGAATCGTTATCTGCGTTGCAGTGCGGTTTAACGGTTGACGCTGTAGGTGTACTTCTTGACGACGCTTTAGCGGCATTACTTGAGCTTACAGGCGAACGCGTAACGGTTGAGGTTGCAAATAAGGTGTTCGAGCATTTTTGTGTAGGAAAATAAGGGGAAAAGTATGAACTATTTTGCCGGAAATTATGATTGTATAGTCATAGGTGCGGGTCACGCGGGTATTGAGGCGGCGTTGGCTTCGGCACGTATGGGATTAAATACGGCTATTTTTACAATTAATCTGGACGCGGTCGGTAATATGCCCTGCAATCCGTCAATCGGAGGAACTGCTAAAGGTCATTTAGTGCGTGAAATTGACGCTTTGGGCGGTGAAATGGGCAAGGCAGCAGATAAAACCACCATTCAAAACCGTATGTTAAACCGCGGTAAAGGTCCGGCGGTGCATAGCTTACGTGCACAGATTGACCGCCGTGCTTACCAAGAATATATGAAGCACACGTTGGAGTTGCAAGAGAATTTGCACCTTCGCCAAGCAGAGATTGTCGACCTATTTCAAAGGGACGACGGTTGGCATTGTGTGACAATGCTTAATGCCGAGTATGTTGCTAAAACTGTTATTTTAGCAACCGGTACATATTTAAAGGGTAAAATTTACGTCGGCGAGGTAAATTTTGAAAGCGGTCCTGACGGAATGTTTCCGGCGAACGGCTTGGAAGTTGCGTTGCAAAAACTGGGCTTGCCGTTACGTAGGTTTAAAACTGGTACACCGGCAAGAGTTTTACGTTCAAGTATTGATTTTTCAGAGTTGGAGGTTCAGCCGGGTGACGATACCATAACTCCGTTCAGCTTTAACACCGACCCTGAAACTATACGCAATGACACGGTTTGTTATGTATCTTATACTAACGATAACACCAAAGAGGTTATTTTGCGAAATCTTCACCGTTCACCTTTGTACGGTGGTGTGATTGAGGGTGTAGGTCCCCGTTATTGCCCGAGTTTAGAGGACAAAATTGTCCGTTTTGCCGATAAAAAAAGGCATCAGTTGTTTATTGAGCCTTGCGGTGTTAATACCGAAGAAATGTATTTGCAGGGTATGTCATCGTCACTTCCCGAAGAAGTGCAGATTGAGTTTTACCGTACCATTAAAGGACTCGAAAATGTTCAGGTTATGCGTAATGCCTACGCAATTGAGTACACTTGTATTGACCCGTTGGCTTTAAGGGTCACGCTTGAGGTTAAAGACTGCGATGGTCTTTACGGTGCAGGCCAGTTTAACGGCTCATCAGGATATGAGGAAGCCGCAGCACAGGGCCTTATTGCCGGTATTAACGCGGCATTAAAGGTCAAGGGTAAAGAACAGATTGTGTTGCCAAGGCAAAGCTCGTATATCGGTACGCTTATTGATGACCTTTGCACAAAGGGTTGCTCCGACCCTTACCGAATGATGACTTCACGCTCGGAATACCGTTTACTTTTAAGGCAGGATAATGCCGACGAGCGATTAAGTCCTTTAGGCCACGAAATCGGACTTTTGGGTGATACAGAATACAACGCATTCTTGGAAAGAAAAGCACTTAAAGATGCAGAGGTCGAAAGAGTAGAGTCTACATTTTTAGGCCCATCTGAAGAACTCAACAAACTTTTAGAGGAAAAGGGCACTGTCCCCATTAAAACTGGCGTAAGATTGAGCGACCTTATTCGCCGTCCTCAAATTGATTATTTGAGTTTAGCACTCTTTGACAAAGAAAGACCGAGCTTACCGTTCGAAATTACCGAGAGGGTAGAAACAGAAATCAAATATTCGGGTTATATCGAGCGTCAGGCAGCACAGGTCAAAGAAACCGAACGGTTGGAAAACAAAAAATTGCCTGAAGACATAAATTATGACGATGTTAAGGGTTTGAGGCTTGAGGCGGTTGAAAAATTAAAGAAAATCAAACCGCAAAATATAGGTCAGGCTTCCCGAATTTCGGGTGTCAGCCCTGCGGATATTACGGTGTTGATTATTTACTTGGAAAAACTAAAGGAGTCGAATTAAAACTTAAAAGGAGACAACTAAAATGAAAATAGCTGTTTTTACCGGAGCATCAAGCGGAATGGGACGCGAGTTTGTCAAACAAATTACCAGAGAGCAAAAATTTGACGAGGTTTGGGTTATTGCCCGCCGACTCGACCGTTTGGAAGAAATTAAAAATGAGATTAATTGCCCTGTGCGTTGCATTTCTTTAGACCTTACAAAACAAGAGGCTTGGGATGAGTACAAAGCACTTCTTGAAGAGCATAATCCCGAGGTCAAGGTGTTGGTAAATGCCAGCGGTTACGGAAAGTTCGGTGCATTTTGTGATATCCCGTTGGACGAGCAGTTGGGTATGATTGACCTTAACGACAAGGCTTTGGTGGCAGTTACATATATAACTTTACCGTATTTAAGAAGCGGAAGTGAGGTTTATCAGGTAGATTCACTGTCGTCCTTCCAGCCGGTGCCGTACATTTGCGTTTACGCGGCAACCAAAGCGTTTGTTTTAAGTTTCACAAGAGCTTTAAACAGTGAAATGCGTCATACCGGTATTAAAATGATGGCAGTTTGTCCGGGTTGGGTTAAAACCGAGTTCTTTGACCGTGCTGTGACCGACGAAAGTGTTATTACATATTATAATCAGTTCTTTACATCCGAGCAGGTTGTAAAACGCGCCTTGCGTGATATGAAAAAGAAAAAGGACGTATCGGTTTGCGGATTTAAAATCCGTGCCCAAGTATTGTTGACAAAACTTATTCCTCACACTTGGGTTATGAAAATTTGGCTTAAACAACAGAAAAAGAAATAATTATAGAATAATATAAGGCGACCGCAAGGTCGCCTTATATGTGAAATATTAAAATCCGCCCAAACCGAAACTGACCGATAACGCTTTGTCAATGGCGTTCATTGAACTTATATCCAAACTGCCCATTTTTTCTTTCAGGCGTTGCTTGTCTATGGTGCGTATCTGCTCTAAAAGAACTATTGAGTCTTTGGAAAGACCGCAACCGTCGGCATCTACCTTGATATGTGTCGGCAGGTTGGTTTTGTCGCGTTGGCTGGTGATTGCAGCGGCAATAACCGTTGGACTGAACTTGTTTCCTACATCGTTTTGAACTATAAGTACGGGTCGGATTCCGCCCTGTTCAGAGCCTATTACCGGACTTAAATCGGCGTAATAAATATCTCCTCTTTTAACCGTCACTTGGTTTCACACTCCTGGGATTAAGATTGTTCGATAATATTTTTACCTTTATTTAGGTTGTTTAGTCATAATTGTTTTATAGCTTAATATATTTTATGAAATAATTGTTTTTGGGACACAAAAATACAGACAAGATTATTCGTGCCAGCTTTTTTGTCGGTTTGTGTAAAAAATTTTACAAAAAATCGAAAATCAGCGTTGCAATCATACTTGATTTGGGTTAGAATTAAGTATGGAAATAAGATGAATGTTAAGAAAAGGGAAGTAAAAACGTGAAAAGACTGTTTGCGGATGAAATATATGATATTTTAGAGTGTGTCGGCGGGTTTATTGTTGTCTACCGTCGCACTGAAGTGCAGGAAAAGATAGTTGTATCCTATAAATCGGTTAAACTTGACAGCGGAACTGTCACTCAAAGAACCCGTGCGGATTATAACTATTTTAAGTTCGGTGAGGTTGACCCGACTGACGGTATGTTGCCGAGTGAGGCCATTACCTGCAGTACCGCTAAACTGGATAACGGCAGTGTGTTTATAGTTAATAGAAACGGAAACGCCAAAATTTTAGATTTAAATGGTGACCTTGAATGGCAGGGAACCATTAAATATAAGGATTGCGGTCCGGCGTCGATTGCACATTGCGGTCATACTTTGTGGGCTTCATTCCCTGAGCGTAATGCATTAATTCGCTTTAATTTACGAACAATGCGTGAGGAATTGCGTATCGGCGGCTCAAATGACTCGTCCTTTGCCGGTCCTGAAGGCTTATGGATAAACGAAGATGAAGGCTTGCTTACGGTTTGCAACTCTAAAGCAAATAATATATTAGAGGTTAATATGAAGACGTATACCGTGCGTGAGCGTGCCTCGTTCCAAGAGCCTGTTCATAAGTATATGCGTATTGGTAAAAAAGAACTGGTTGTTTTAAACTCCGGACTTTACCTTTTGTGAGATTAATATATAGATTTTTATGCCCGTCGGTTTCCCGACGGGCTTTTTTTAGTTTAGGTGAAAATCGTCTTATTACCTTAACTATTGGTGATTATTCCACAGCGGGTAAAATCCGTATTTTAAAGCACCTTTAAGTCGCTCACGGGCTCGACTTAAATGCCGTGACACTGTTGATTTCGAAATATTGTGTTTTTTTGCTATCGCTGTGACCGAAAGACCGTCAAAATAAAATTCAGTAACCATCAGGCGTTGCCTGTCGGTAAGTTCGGAATTTATCGCTTTTTTTAATTCGTGTTTCATAATTTCCAATTGCCGGTTGTTTGTACCGTGTTCAAAAATATCGGTGATTGGAAGGCGGTCGCCGAATATTTCAAGGCTGAATGTTGTTCTGTTCATAGTTAGTCTCTCCTTTGTAATTCATAAGTCGCTCTGAACATCTGCGACATTCAGCAGCATCAATGTAAAGCGAAAGGATTCTTCGCTTCATAACTATTAAATCGTTCCCTTGAAGCTTTTTTACCTCGGCATTCAGTTGATGAATTCTCGAAGTTAGTGCTTGGGAAACAGATAAATATTGTTTTCCGAGTTCATAAAGTTCCATTTTTACCTCCTGCAGAATGGGTTGCTGATAGCAAAAAGCCTTTGTCAAATTTTACCAAATTAAATTGATGTTAGAATGTTAACACGAATTGTGTAGAAAATCAAGAGTATTTTGTCGTAAACTACACAATTCGTGTAAAATACTAATTGTTGCACCAACGTTTTCGCAATTGTTATATTAAAAATACAAGAGAATTTACACGATTAGTGTTAAAAGATTGGCAAGTGCTATTGAAAAATCACACAATTTGTGTTATCATCAACTTAAATACTCATGAGGTGATATATATGAACGGAACGGGTCAAAGAATTAAGGCTTTAAGAGTTGAAAAGAAAATGAGTCAAAAAGAGTTGGCGGAGCTTTTAGGTGTTTCTCCCAGCACAATTGGAATGTATGAGCAGGGTAGAAGAAACCCTGACGGAAATAAAATTGTAAAACTTTGTGAGGTGTTTTCGGTTTCATCGGATAGTTTATTAGGTGTCAGCGAGTTGCCGAAAGATGCCACAGATATCATTCGTGAAATCAGCGAGCGAATAAGAACTGATAAAGGTATAACGTTAAATGGTGCACCGTTGAGTATTGAGGACCGCGAGCGTTTACTTGATGCCATTGAGTTTGCGGTTAAATTTGTAAAACATTCTTAATTTTAAGATTTTATTTAAGATGTAGGAATAATTTGAAATCTTAAAAAAATTTGTTGACATTTAAGGGTAATTTGAGGTATAATTCTAAATTGATAGGTTATGTCTGTAACTGTGTCTGTATCTGTATCTTGGTTACAGAATAACTTTGCTATGTACTCGATAAAGGAGGTTTGAACAATGAAAAGAACTTATCAGCCGAAGAAGCTCCACCGTATGAAGGAGCACGGATTCCGTAAGAGAATGTCGACCGCTAACGGCCGCAAGGTACTTGCACGTCGTAGAGCAAAGGGCAGACAGAGCATTTGTGCTTAAAGAAAGGTCACTTTGTGACCTTTCTTTGTGAAAGTGTAAGAAAAGGTAAGACGGATGGTGACCATGGATTCTGTAAAGCTTAATCTGAATAAAGACTTCAGACGTCTTTACGGCAGGGGAAAGAGTTTTGTTCATCCCTTGCTGGTCACATATATTATGCGTACAAAACGCAATGTTGTGCGTTACGGCGTAACCGCCGGTAAAAAGGTGGGCGGTGCTGTAGCGCGTAATCGTGCGAGGCGTGTAATCGAAGCCGGTATGAGAGAAATCGGGGCACAGATTGACTGCGGTGGCGTCGATATTGTGTTTGTTGCCCGAAGTAAAACCGCTTTTGCCAAGAGCTATGATGTGGCGGCGGTTATGATGAAACATTTTAAAGACGGCGGAATTATTCCGTAAATAAAAAAATGAAGTACATTTTTATTAAATTGGTAAAGTTTTACCAAAAGTTTATTTCGCCAAGAAAAGCACCGTGTTGCCGTTTTGAGCCGACCTGTTCAAATTATGCTATAGAAGCGTTTTCTAAACGGGGAGCAATAGTAGGACTTGGTCTTACTATGTGGCGTGTTTTAAGGTGCAATCCCGCGTGTAAAGGCGGGTATGACCCCGTGCCTTTGAAAAGAAGAAAGGCAGGGTTTAAAACAACAAAGGATACTAATTATTTGTCCGACAAGATTAATGGTCGGAAGTAAGGATTTGCTATGAATTTTATAAGCGAGCCTATGGGCTGGATTTTAGCCCAGTTGAGTAAACTGTTTGGATATAATTTTGCGGGTTCGGTGCTTATTTTCACCATTTTGGTTAACATTGTTATGTTGCCGCTTACTTTAAAGTCGCAAAAATCTACTGCCAAGCAGGCAAAAGTAAAGCACAAGCTGGATGCGTTGAAGAAGAAGTACGGTGATGACCGTCAGAAATACAGCATGGCTATGCAGGAGCTTTACAATAAAGAAGGCATTTCCATGGGCGGCGGTTGCATGCCCATGATAGTACGTCTTATCTTAATGATGGGCGTTTATTATGCTATTATGAGTCCGTTTACCTATGTTGCAAATATAGATAAAACCGCTATAAATGCCGCAAAGGAATGGACAGCTTACGTACGCGTTGTTGACGGAGAAAAGGAAGATACCGCATTAACTTCTGCTCAGTGGACAGCATTAGGTCTTGAAGAAAAGGTTAACGACCCGGCTGTTATTGCTTTAGCTGAAAAGTACAGCGACCAGGATGTTGCTCATTACGCTAAACTTGTCATTTTAAACGATGTAAACAAAATGGACAAAAGCCAAGTTAAAGATAAATCGGTCGAAAAAACAGCAAGAGATAAGATTGCAAAAAGTCTTGTGACACGTGAGGTGGAAGTTGCCGCTTATTTAAGTAAAGACAATGCCAAGTATGAGCCGATTGTTGCTGAGGTGTTTACCCTTAATAACGGCAGTCTTGAGGACTTAAACAGATTCGATTTTGACCTGTTTGGTATTGACCTTCGCGATACTCCTAACTTCTCTTGGAACATTATCGAAGGTTTCCAATGGAACTGGCTTATCCCGTTGGCTTCGTTTGCTGCTGCATTGCTTACCGGTGTTGTAACTTCTAAACTGCAGAAAAAGGCTAACCCTGAAGCACCCAATATGATGGGAATGATGCTTATGATGCCACTCGTGTCATTGTTTATTGCATTTGGTTTCCCGTGTGCAGTTGGTTTCTATTGGGCATGTTCCAGCCTTGTTTCAGGTGGAATTCAGATTTTGACCCAAATTTTTTACGGACCGGCTGTTGTCAACGCAAGAGAACAGGCTCAAAATATTGTTTTGAGAGCTAAAAAGGAAAATTTGAAGATTGCCGAAGTTGAAAATAAATCGGCTGAATGAAATAGGAGAAATATAAGTGATTATTAAAGAGGCTATTGGTACCGGCCGTACTGTAAGCGAGGCTCAAGAGAATGCAAGAGACCAGCTTTCAGTAGGTTTAGATGATGAGGTACAATTTGAAATAATTTCAGATTTTAAGAAAAAGGTTTTGGGTATTTTCGGCGGAAGTGAAGCTAAAGTTAGAGCCTATGTTGAAGGACCTGACCCGGCACCTAAAAAGGAAAAGGCACCGAAACAGGATAAAAATTTTAAGAAAAATGACCGCCGTGATAATGTTAAAAACGCAAGCAAACCGGCAGCTAAAAAGGAAGAACCGAAGCAGGTTAAGGCAGAAGAACCTAAGGTAGAAGTTAAGGGTGTTCCCGCATCGGAGGTTGACCCCGCTTCCCAGGCAGGCAGAGCCTATAAGTACCTTTCTGATGTTTTGGTAAAATTAGGTTGCGAGAATGTAACTGCAACAATTTGTGATGTTGAGGGCGGTTCTAAAATCGTGCTCGAAGGCAGTGATGCACTCGGTATGATTATCGGTCGCCGTGGCGAAACCTTGGATGCTTTACAGTATTTGGCATCGTTGGTTGCTAATGAAAATGGCGGTGGATATTACCGTGTTGTTATTGATATTGGTAACTACCGCGAAAGAAGAGAAAACACTTTGGAAGGCTTAGCAAAGCGTACTGCCGGTCAGGTTTTACGTACCGGTCGCAGCCGTTCTTTAGAGCCTATGAATCCTTATGAACGCCGTATTATCCATACTGCCGTTCAGAATATTGAGGGTGTAACCTCTACCTCTATTGGTGACGGTGCAAACCGTCGTGTTGTTATCGTCCCTGAGGGCAAGCAGGTTCGTTTGCCTGACGAACGCAGAGGCAACCGTGACCGCAGAAACGGTGGTCACCGTCAAGACCGTGCATCAAAGCCGGCTTCAGAAGTAACGGCACCGGCAAAGCCTAAAGAAACCGATGGTACAAAGCTTTACGGCAAACTTAAATAAAATAAAAAGGCGTACTTTAGCCTTAAACGGATATGGTGGTTAAGGTCGCCGTATCCGTTTTTGTTTAAATATATTTTAAGGGAGTGCCGAAGTATGGATGTTAAAGTCGGGGATACACTTATAATGAAAAAACCGCATCCGTGCGGTTGCAATACCTTTTTGGTGCTGCGTTCAGGGATGGACTTTAAACTTAAATGCGAAAACTGTCAGCACGAGGTTATGTTGCCGCGTGTTAAGGCTGAAAAGAATATAAAGCAGATTGCAAAGGAACAAAAGTAATGTTTGAAAAATTAGATGCAGTAGATGTGCATTTTGAAGAAATCGGTCTTAAAATGACCGACCCGTCGGTTATTTCCGACACCGCTCTTTTGACCGAGTTGATGAAAGAGCATCGTTCGTTGGAGCCGTTGGTTACCACATATCGCGAGTATAAAAAGGCACAGAAATTATGCCAAGGTGCCTTGGAAATGTTAGAGTCGGGTGAATTGGACCGCGAATTAAAGGAATTAGCAGAAGAGGAATTAAAAGAGTCAAAGGAAAAAATAGAAGCCTTAACCGATGAACTTAAAATTTTGCTTTTGCCGAAAGACCCTAATGACGAGCGAAACGTTATTGTTGAAATAAGAGGCGGTGCAGGTGGCGAGGAAGCCGCTTTGTTTGCTGCCGCATTAACAAGAATGTATACAATGTACGCGGAATCTCACCGTTGGCACGTTGATATTGTAAATTTAAACGAAACCGAAATCGGCGGATATAAGGAAGTCAGCTTTATGATTGAGGGTGCGGGTGCATACTCAAGAATGAAGTATGAAAGCGGTGTTCACCGCGTTCAGCGTGTACCTGAAACCGAAACTCAAGGCAGAATTCACACCTCGACCGTAACGGTTGCTGTTTTGCCCGAAGCAGAAGAAGTAGAACTCGAAATTAACCCTGCCGATTTGCAGATTGATACCTATCGTGCAGGCGGTGCGGGCGGTCAGCACGTTAACAAGACCGAGTCAGCTATCCGTATTACCCATTTGCCGACGGGTTTGGTGGTTGAGTGTCAGGACGAACGTAGCCAGTATAAAAACAAGGATAAGGCTATGAAGGTTTTGCGTTCACGCCTTTATGAGCGTATGGTCGAAGAGCAGAATGAAGCAATTGCAAGCGACCGTCGTTCACAGGTGGGTACGGGTGACCGTTCCGAGCGTATCAGAACCTATAATTTCCCGCAAGGACGCTTAACTGACCATAGAATAGGTCTTACGCTTTATAAATTAGACCAAATTATGAACGGTGACTTGGATGATGTTATTGATGCACTCATAACCCATTACCGTACAGAACTTTTAAAGGCACAAGAGGAACAGTGATAAGTATGGAAACCCTGCGATTAGCGGTTTTTGATGTTGAAAAAGATAAAGAAAACTTAAATAAAGCGGCTGAACTTTTAAAAAACGGCCGCTTGGTTGCTATGCCTACCGAAACAGTTTACGGTCTTGCCGCAAGTGCTTATGATGAAAAGGCTGTAAAAGCAATTTTTGAAGCAAAAGGACGTCCGCAGGATAATCCTTTGATTGTTCACGTATCGGATATGAATATGTTCCGCGATGTTGTCGGCGAGATGCCTGAAAAAGCGTTGGTGTTAGCCGAAAAATTTTGGCCGGGACCTTTCACAATGGTTTTGCCGAGAGGCGAGAAAATTCCCGCTTCGGTCAGTGCAGGACTTGATACCGTTGCTGTTCGTATGCCTGAAAATAAAATAGCACGTGAGTTAATCAGCAAAAGCGAGTTGCCGTTAGCGGCACCTTCGGCTAATAAATCAGGTTCCCCCAGCCCTACAACTGCCGACCACGTTTTGTATGATTTAGACGGCAAAATTGACGCCGTTATTGTATCAGACCGCAGTGAAGTGGGTGTTGAATCTACCGTTATAACCCTTTGCACCAATCCGCCGAAACTTCTTCGCCCGGGTGGTGTAACTTTAGAGCAATTAAAAGAAGTTTTGCCTGATATCGAGGTTGATAAGGCTGTTTTAGCCGAGCCTGAAAAAGATAAGCCGGTGGCATCCCCCGGTATGAAGTATAAGCATTACTCACCCAAGGCTAAAGTTATTATGCTTGACGGTGAGTTTGAGCAGTTTAAAGATTACGTTAATAACAATAAGTCGGACGGCGTTTTCGCTCTCGTTTTTGAGGGTGAACAGGGGTTGGAAGTACCCACAGTGTCGTTTGGTCATAAGGAGAACGATTTAGAGCAGGCGGCAGTTTTGTTTGATGCACTGCGTGAGCTTGACGATAAGGGCTGTAAAATTTGTTATTCACGTGTACCCAAAAAGACAGGTGTAGGCTTGGCGGTCTATAACCGTCTTATCCGTGCCGCGGCGTTTGAGGTAAAAAAGATATGAAAATCATCGGGTTAACCGGTCCTACCGGCAGCGGTAAAAGTACCGTTGCAAAATATTTCAGTGATTTGGGTGTTCAGATAATTGACTGTGATTTGGTTGCCCGTGAGGTAACCGAAATCGGCAGTCCGTTGTTGCCGTTGTTGGTGGATGCCTTCGGTGATGAAATTTTAGCCGATGACGGTAGTTTGATTCGTAAAGAGTTGGCGAAAAGGGCTTTTTCAAGTGAAATGGGAACCGAAAAGCTAAACTCAATTATGCTGCCCTTTATAGCTGACAGAATCAAAGAAATATTAGATATCTTTGCCGCCGACGGTGTAGAGTGTGTGATGCTTGATGCACCGACACTTTTTGAAAGTGGATTGGACTCAATTTGCGACAGTGTTTTGGCGGTGCTTTGCGACGAAGAAATACGAAAAAAGCGTATAATCCTAAGAGATAATTTAACCGAAGAGCAGGCCGTCACAAGACTTTCTGCCGGAAAGCCTGACTCATTCTATACCGAAAAAACTCGGCATATAGTTGTAAATGACGGCGAAATGGCAAAGTTTTTAGATGACATTTCAAAAATGTTCGGAGAATTGGTATAATGAAGCGTAAACGTAACCCTTTTCGCAAAATAATAGCGGTGCTGTTGGGGTTGACGGCACTTGTTATTTTGGGAGTTGTTGGGCATAATATAGCATTGGAAAGCATGCACCCGATAAAATATCAAAACATTGCCGAAGCACACGCATCGGCTTATGATGTTGATGTGTCACTGGTGTTGGCGATTATACGCTGTGAAAGTGATTTTGACCCAGAAGCTCAATCTTTTGCCGGTGCTAAAGGCTTAATGCAATTGACCGAGGAAACATTTTACGATGTCCGTAAAATGGTTGATGATGGCGACGAGATTACCTATGAGTCATATTGGAATGACCCTGAAACCAATATAAAATATGGCACAAAATATATTTCGTTTTTAATTAAATATTATCAGGGTGACAAAATCGCGGCTTTGGCGGCATATAATGCAGGTCTTGGCAACGTTAATGACTGGTTGGGTGCCGATAAGCAATTGCAAATCAGTGAGATTGAATTCCCCGAAACCGAGGACTATGTCAAAAAGGTTTTGGAGTCAGAGAAAAACTATAAAAAGATACTCAAAAAGGAGAAATAAATATATGTCAGAGTTTAAGGAATTAAAGGAAAAACTGTGCTATAAGAAGAAAAACGGTCTTTTGTCTGACTGTGATATGACCGCAGTAGAGGATTTTTGCAACGGCTATATGAAATTTTTAAGTGCCGGCAAAACTGAACGTCTTTGTGTTAAAGAGGCTTTGAAAATTATTGAAAATGCGGGATTTTCCGAATTTTCCGCTGACAAAAAGTATACAACAGGGGATAAGGTATACGTAAACAACCACGAAAAATCTTTACTCTTGGCGGTTATCGGTCAGGAGCCGGTCGAAAACGGCACTCACATTGCCGCCGCACATATTGACTCACCCCGTCTTGATTTGAAGCCTAATCCTTTGTATGAAGAGTCGGAATTGGCGTTGTTTAAAACCCATTATTACGGCGGAATTAAGAAGTACCAGTGGACTACCGTGCCGTTGGCACTTCACGGTGTTTTTTGTAAAAAGGACGGAACTACAGTTGAGGTTTCAATCGGCGAAGACCCGTCTGAACCGGTGTTTGTTGTGACTGACCTTTTACCGCATTTGGCTCAAGACCAGTATAAGCGTTCGGCTGGTGAGCTGATTCGTGGTGAAGAACTTAACGTGCTTATCGGAAGTCACCCGTTTAAGGATGACGAAGGTAGCGAATTAGTAAAGGTTAATATTCTTAACATTCTTTTTGAGAAATATGGTATTTTAGAAGAGGATTTCCTCTCGGCAGAGTTGGAGTGTGTGCCTGCAGGCAATGCCCGTGATGTCGGTTTTGACCGTTCAATGATTGGTGCTTACGGACACGACGACCGAGTATGTGCTTATCCTTGTATTATGGCAGCGGTTGATGTAAAGACACCGAAATTCACCTCTATTACTATTCTTGCCGATAAAGAAGAAACCGGTTCCGACGGTAACACAGGTATGAACTCAAGACTTTTAGAGTTCTTTATTGAAGATTTGGCAGCAACTCAAGGTGGCAACGGTCATAAGGCTTTGAGAAATTCAAAATGCTTATCTGCTGATGTCAATGCAGCCTTTGACCCGACATTCCCTGACGTTATGGAGCGTAAGAACGCCGCATTTTTAAACTACGGTGCGGTTATCACCAAGTACACCGGCTCTCGTGGTAAGGGTGGCACTTCGGATGCCTCGGCTGAGTATATGGCATGGGTTAGAAAAATCCTGGATGAGCAAAATGTTGTTTGGCAGACCGGAGAATTGGGTAAGGTTGACCTTGGTGGCGGCGGTACTGTCGCAATGTATATCGCTAATTTAGGTGTCGAAACCGTTGACCTCGGTGTGCCTGTACTTTCGATGCACGCTCCGTTTGAGGTTGTATCAAAGTTCGACGTTTATATGACCTACAGGGCGGTAAAAGCATTATTTGATGCTGAATAATCGGTATAAAAAACAAAAAGACTTCGGGTTTATACCTGAAGTCTTTTTATCGACACAAACGTTGACAAATCAACATCAGTGTGTTAAAATGTTAAATGTTGATAAATCAACTTTTTGAGGTGAAAATGATGCTCGGAAGATTTGAAAGGTTTACCTATGCAATTACCGAAATAAACCGTTATTGGCATAAAATTGCTGCTGATGAAATGTCAAAATACGGTTTAAAAGGTCCGGTTGCACATTATATTTTAACTCTTTACCGTTTTCCTGAAGGTGTAACTTCTGTGAAATTGGGAGAATTGTGCGATAAAAACAAGGCGGATGTTTCCCGTGCGGTTGCATCATTAGAGGAAAAGGGCTTAGTAAAGCGTGAGGATAATAACGGTAGCCTTTACCGAGCAAAAATCAAGTTGACGGCTGCAGGAAAAGCCGCCGCAGAACATGTGCAAACTTTGGCAGCAAAAGCCGCAGAGGCTGGCGGTAAGGGTTTGACTTTAGAACGCAGAGAATTGTTTTATGAGGCTTTGGAGCAGATTGCCGCTAACCTTAAAGCGGTGAGTGAAGAGGGTTTAAATGCTTCGGCTAAAGAATAAATGGGGGGCAAAATAATGGAATACTTTGATTTAATTAAAGAAAGATTTTCGGTGAGAAGCTTTAAAGAAGAAAAGCTTTCGACTGAGGAGATTGAAAAAATTTTAAATGCAGGGCATTTAGCACCTACAGGCTGTAACAATCAGCCGCAACGTATTTATGTATTCCAAAGTGACGATGCATTAGAAAAATTAAAGAATTGCACCAAATGTCATTTTAATGCACCCAATGCCATGCTTGTTTGCTATAACAAAGATGAGGTTTGGCGAAGAAAATATGACGGCAAAAGTTCAGGGGTTGTCGATGCATCAATCGTGGCAACTCATATGATGCTGGCAGCCGCAAATATAGGTGTCGGTACTACTTGGGTTATGCATTTTGACCCCAAAGCTATGGTAAATACATTTGAAATCTCTGAAACACAAGTCCCCGTAGCATTGTTGGTTATGGGGTATCCTGCTGATGATGTTAAACCGTTAGGCTTGCATTTTGAAAGCCGACCCATTAGTGACACCGTCATTTATAAATAATTTAAAATACCAACGGTAAATTTCCCCGTTGGTATTTTTCTTTTGTTTAATTTTTTAAATTTAACAGAATATAATCATGTTAGGGAATAATATAAATTTAACAATTATTAACAGAAACTTACTTGACTGTGTTAGGATTATGAAATAAAATACAAGTATAAGTAAGATGTTTTTGCTGAAAGAAATTTTAAGGAGGTAACGTTTATGAAAATACAGTTTATAGGTGCGACACATGAGGTCACAGGCAGCTGTACGCTTTTAGAGGTTAACGGCAGATTTTTTCTGGTCGATTGCGGTATGGAGCAGGGTCGGGATGTTTTTCAAAATGTTGCCTTGCCTGTTGCTGCAGCTGATATTGAGGCGGTTTTTGTTACCCACGCACATATTGACCATTCGGGAATGTTGCCGAGGCTTTATAAAGAGGGTTTCAGCGGTACAATCTATGCTACTGATGTTACCTGTGATTTGTGCAATATAATGCTACGCGACTCGGCACATATTCAGGAGTCGGAGGCAAATTGGCGTTCTAAAAAGTCGGTTCGTGCCGGCGGTGAACCGATAGAGCCGGTATATGATATGATGGATGCAATGGGTGCCTTATCGCTTTTCAGACGTTGTAATTATGGTGAGACCGTAATGGTAGCAGATGGTGTTGAAATTAGGTTTACCGATATAGGTCACCTTTTGGGCTCTGCTTGTATTGAGGTGTGGATGACCGAGGGCGGAATTCTCAAAAAAATAGTTTTCAGCGGAGACGTCGGAAACAACGGTCAGCGTATTATCCGCGACCCTAAAACGGTTGAGGAAACCGACTATCTGGTAATAGAATCAACCTACGGAAACCGACTTCACGAGGGTGAACGCGGTGACGCCGTTAGTGACCTTGCAAAATACATTCAAAAAGCGTTGGACCGAGGCGGTAATGTTATAATTCCGTCATTTGCTGTTGGCAGAACACAGGAAATGCTATACGCTATCCGCGAAATTAAGGAAAAGGGTTTGGTCAAAGGTCACCCTAAGTTTCCGGTGTATGTTGACAGTCCATTAGCAAGTGAAGCAACCTCAATTTTTATACAGTGCAACCCCGTTTGTTTTGATGAGGAAACGTTGGAAATTGTCAATAGCGGTAAAAATCCGCTTTGGTTTGACGGTATAAGAATGACTGAAACATCGGATGAGTCAAAACTAATAAACTTTGACCCAACACCTAAAATTATAATTTCGGCAAGCGGTATGTGTGAGGCAGGCAGAATCAGGCATCATTTAAAACACAATTTGTGGAAGCCGGAAAACATTATTTTGTTTGTCGGCTATCAGTCTGAAGGCTCTTTGGGAAGAAGACTTTTAAACGGTGAAAAAACTGTTACTCTTTTCGGTGAGTCAATTTCCGTCAATGCCGAAATTGCCACCTTGCATGGCACAAGCGGTCATGCTGATTCTGACGGGCTAATCAGATGGCTTCAAGGCTTTAAAGAAAAACCCGAACTTATCTTTGTAAATCACGGTGACGATGAAGCTTGTGAAGACTTTAAAGATAAACTGATTAATATGGGTTATAATGCCACCGCACCGTATAGCGGTACAGAATATAATCTTGTAAACGGTAAAATGACGGTTTATGCCGAGGGTAGAGCCATTGACCGTACACAGCAGTTTAAGGATAACACACGTGCGGCGATGATATTTAACGATATGGTTAAAGAAGCAGAACGGTTGTTAGCACTTGTCAAAAGAAGGCAGGGCAGACCGAATAAGGATAACGCCCGTTTGACCTCGCAAATTAAATCTATTATTGAAAAATGGAAGGATTAAATATGAGAATTTGTGTTTTCGGGGCGGCAAGTCCCACAATTGATAAAAGGTATATTGAGGCTACCGAAGTTTTGGGTGAAGAGCTTGCAAAAAGAGGGCATAGTTTGGTTTTCGGTGGTGGCAATAACGGTCTTATGGGTGCGGCGGCACGCGGTTTTAAAAGTGGCAATGCTCATATTATAGGCGTAATCCCCAAATTCTTTAAAGAGGAAAATGTTGAAGAAATTTGCGGATTTTGCGATGAACTGATTACACCCGATACTATGCGTGAGCGTAAGCAGATTATGGAGGACCATGCTGATGCATTTATAGTAGTACCGGGTGGTATTGGTACGTATGAGGAATTTTTCGAAATTTTAACCTCTAAACAGCTTTGCCGACACAGAAAGCCGATTGCACTTTATAATATTTTAGGTTATTATAATGAACTTAACGCCACAATGCAGAGTGCAATGGATAAGGAATTTATTAAGGATAACTGTAAATTGCTATATTTAATAACCGAAAATATTGACGAGTTGATTAAATATATTGAAGCACCGATTGACTTGAATTACGGTATAAAAGAGTTCAAAAACGGTTGATAAATTGTAAAAACAGCAGGCAATTAATGATATGCACAATCAATTCGTATAAAGTCTTGACCCGCTTTTGGTTTTATGATATAATAACTTCAAAGCGACGGCGGTGGTACGCCGCCGAAACGCGTATGCATTTAAAAATCTGCTGTTTTTATGAGGGGAGACGATTTAATGAAAAAAGTTTTATGTTTATTTTTAGCGGTTATTATGCTCGTTAGCCTTTGCGGTTGTTTTGGTGATAACAAAACTGACGATGTACGTGGAGACATAACCAGCGGAAACCACAGTCAAAACACTAGCCAAATCAATAGCCAGAACGAATCAGAACCTGAATTTTCATTAGGTAAGACTACAAACAATAGATATAATAATGATTTTTTGGGAATAAGTTGCACTTTGCCTTCCGAATGGGTATTTTATACTGATGAACAAATTTTAGAGCTTAACAACATTGTTGGTGATGTTGTTGATAAGGAAGTTGCTGACCGCCTAAAAAATGCAAACATTATTTATGATATGTTTGCTGCTTATCAAACAGAGGGTAGCAATATAAACATAAATCTTGAAAAAGTTAACGCTGTTCAGATGATAACCCTTGATATAAAACAAACTCTTGAAGCACAAGTCGATACAATCAAATCATCTTATCAAAATATGGGTTATACCGATATTGATGTCAAATATCAAAAAGTTAAAGTTGACGGTAAGGAATTTGACGGATTAAAGATTACCGCAAAAATTCAGGGCATTGATTTTTACGGATGTGTTTTCACATTTAAGAAGAGCAATTATCTTGCGAATATTTCGATTTGCTCATTGCAAACTGATAAAACCGATACGATTTTAAGTTATTTTACGGTTGAATAGGATTACAAATAGGAAAAAATAACTGTTTTGCTTTTTTTCTTTTGCGTACTGTAACAGGCAGCCATCAATATGAAATAATTAAATTTCATATTGTAGGTGCTTACCGTTTCGACTGTCTGTAATAAACAATTTGTCACCCTGCAAAAAACGGCAGGGTGATTTTTTTGTAAAATTCTTTCTATTTAAATAACAATGTGGTATAATTAAATTCAGCAAAACGATAACTAATGATTAGGCGAGGCAATTTGTATGAACGAAGAATGCTTAATTTGCAAAGCACCATTGGAATATCTTAACACCGATGAAGTGTTGGAATGTGAACTTTGCCACAAAAAGCAAAGTAGTAAAACAAGGTGTATAAACGGTCATTTCGTTTGTGATGAATGTCATACAAGCGGGATGGACGAAATCATTTCGATATGCTTTAATAGTAATTCCGTAAACCCCATTGAGATTATGGAAAAAATGATGTGTATGCCATCTTGTCATATGCATGGTCCGGAACATCATACTATGGTTGGTTCCGCACTTTTAACTGCTTATAAAAATGCGGGTGGAAATATAGACTTAAAAACCGCACTTTATGAAATGCAAAAGAGAGGAAAGCAAGTTCCCGGCGGTGCTTGTGGATTTTGGGGTGCCTGTGGAGCCGGTGTCAGCACAGGTATGTATATTTCCATTGCATTAAAATCGACACCATTGGCAAAAGAGGCTTGGGGTCTTTCCAATCAAATGACAGCAAGAGCCTTGGAAGCCATAGGAAAAAACGGTGGTCCTCGTTGTTGCAAAAGAGATTCTTATCTTGCCATAATCGAAGCAATTAAATTTACAGACGAGAAGTTAGGTGTTAAGATGGAGTTAAATCAAGTCACCTGCTCTCGCTCTCATATGAACAACCAGTGCATAAGTGAAGAATGTCCATTTTATAAAAAGGAAAAGAAAAAGGTAGCCTTTATTTGTGTTCATAATTCATGTCGCAGTCAGATTGCGGAAGCATTAGGGAAACATTTAGCGGCAGATGTATTTGAATCTTATTCAGCCGGAACAGAGACAAAACCAAAAATCAATCAGGATGCGGTTAGAATTATGAAAGAGCTTTACGGGATTGATATGGAACAAACACAGTATTCAAAATTGATTACAGATATTCCAAATCCCGATGTGGCAATTTCAATGGGTTGTAATGTGGGATGCCCTTTTATTGGCAGAGCATTTGATGATAATTGGGAACTAACAGACCCCACAGGAAAAACGGATGAGGAATTTAAGAAAATAATCAAAAAAATTGAAGAAAAGATTTTAAAACTAAAAGACGAATACAAATAAATTCAGATTTTACATATTTGAATGATACTATCAAGGATATGAAAAAATTTTAATTTAACATTGTAGGGGCTTACCGTTTCGACTGTCTGTAATAAACAATTTATCACTCTGCCAAAAAAACGGCAGAGTGATTTTTTTGTGAAATTATTTTCTTTTGAAAAATAATGTGGTATAATGAAGAAAATTATAAACAAAAATTTGATGGTGGAATAGTATGACTATGAAATTACTCTTAGGAGCAATTGCCAAATTTTTATTGGGTGTTGTTTTAGTTGGTGCGTTAATATTCTTACCGGCGGGAACATTTTTATATTTTAACGGCTGGGTTTTGATGGGGATTTTATTTGTTCCGATGTTCTTTGCGGGAATTGTAATGATGCTTAAAAACCCCTCTTTATTAAAAAGCAGACTAGACGCCAAAGAAAAGCAAAAAGAACAGGGGATTGTTGTAAAATTAAGCGGTCTTATGTTTTTATTGGGGTTTATCATTGCAGGGTTGGGTGTCCGTTTTGATTGGTATATGTTGCCCAAAGGCGTTACAATCGGTGCAGCAGTTATATTCGTTCTTTCTTACGTTCTTTACGCTGAGGTGCTACGCGAAAATACGTACCTTAGCCGTACAATTGAGGTGCAAGAAAATCAAAAGGTAATAGATACAGGGCTGTACGCTATTGTCAGACATCCGATGTATAGTGTGACCTTGCTTTTGTTTTTATCAATGCCGATTGTGTTGGGGTCTGTATACTCGTTTTTGATTTTCCTTGCATATCCTTTTATCATTGCAAAACGGATTAAGTACGAAGAGCAGTTCCTTGAAAAGGAACTTGATGGTTACCGCGAATATACGAAGAAAATCAAGTTCCGTTTAATACCGTTTGTTTGGTAAAATAATCTACATATTTGTGTTCAACAACATAAACTGCTAACAAGAATATAACAGAATTAAAGAGGGCGAAAAAATGGCTTGGTATGACGAAGCAATATTTTATCATATTTATCCGTTAGGGATGACGGGTGCACCGAAACAGAACTCTTACGGCGAGCTTGTGCACAGGCTTAACACACTGTTGCCGTGGATTTCTCATATTAAGGAAATTGGGTGTAATGCACTTTACATAGGACCGCTTTTTGAGTCGGTCGGACACGGTTATGAAACTACCGATTATAAAAAACTCGACACAAGACTCGGCACAAACCAAGACTTGACCGATTTTGTGTCAGAGTGTCATAAAAATGGAATTCGAGTGATTTTAGATGGTGTATTCAATCACACCGGCAGAGATTTTTTTGCATTTAAAGACATTAAACAAAACCGAGAAAACTCACAGTATAAAGATTGGTATTGTAATGTCAATTTCTTCGGAAATAACTCATATAATGACGGTTTTTCTTATGAAAACTGGGGAGGATATGACCTTCTTGTAAAGTTAAATCAGCATAATCCTGCCGTCAGAGAGTATATTTGTGATGTAATTCGTTTTTGGGTAAGTGAGTTCGATATTGACGGCATCCGTCTTGACGCGGCTGACGTGATGGACTTTGAATATATGAAGGTGCTTCGCCAGGTTGCAAACGAGGTGAAGCTTGATTTTTGGCTTATGGGTGAGGTTATTCACGGCAATTACTCCCGCTGGGCAAATGACGGAACTCTTCACTCGGTAACCAACTATATGCTTCACAAAGCATTGTATTCTGCACACAACGACCACAATTATTTTGAGGTAGCACATACGATTAAATATGTAAGCAATATGGTTGGCGACCGCCTTAATCTTTATACTTTTGTTGACAATCACGATGTTGAACGCATTTATACGAAACTTCAAAATAAATCGCACTTTGTGCCGGTACATATTATGCTTTATACTTTGCCGGGAATTCCGTCAATCTATTACGGCTCGGAATTTGGTATTGAAGGTAAAAAGGAACGTGGCTCTGACGACTCTTTAAGACCTATGTTAAATTTCGAAGATTATAAGGATGCGATAAAAACCAATCCATATACTGCACTTATATCGGCTCTTGGTAAAATCCGTCGGAATACGCCGGCACTTTGTTGTGGGGAATACAAGGAACTTGAGTTACAGACTACGCATTTTGCTTATGAAAGGGTACTTGACGGAAAGTCTGTAATTATTACTGTTAATAATAGCGATAAGGATGTCGATATGCATCTTCCTTGCAGTAATTTCAGTGAATATGTCGGTGCGTTGTCGGGCGAGCGAGTTAGTGTAAAGGAAGGACATATTGGGGTGAGGGTGCCTGCTTCCTTCGGTGAAATTTGGCTCCCTGAAGGTCTTATTATTGAAGATTATGCACCTATAAAAACAATAGAAAAGGTGAATTCACCCGAGCCTGTAAAGATAGCAGAAGAGCCTCAAAATCCTGTGGTTGAACAAACCAGGGAAAAAACAAACACGGTAAAACCGACTTTGAACCTCAATAAACCGTACGAGGAAATGTCGGTTGAGGAGCTTCAAGAGGCAATTCTTGAGAAAATGAGGAAAAATGGTCCCGTAACCGATTATATGTTGGGAACAGTAAGGGAAAATACGCATCACGGTTCTTTGGTGAGTTGGGTTAAAAGCTTTAACTAAAAACCAAATCATCCCCTCGGAAAATCCGAGGGGATGATTCTTTTATTGTGTAACAAATACTACCGGCACTGCCGGTAGTTGCGATTTACAAATTTGGTTTATGGGTAAGGTTTAATATATAATCGGTCGAAACTTTGCCAATGTATATAGTATTGTTTAGTACTATTTGGCTTTAACACATAATTGTGATAATGTGTTTTTGTGGTACTTATATGTACTATTTATTTATAAAATTATATCGCTTGAACAGTTGCTTTCGTTGACAATTTGTGCAGTTTGTGGTATTCTTATTGTGAATTAGTGTATATAAAAGGTGGTGAGAATATGGACGAGAAAAAGCATTTGGGTGAATTGCCCGAAAAACTTAAAATCAGCTTATTAGAAAAGCACTTGTTGACCGACGAGGCTTTGATTTTTGCTGAAACCGATATGGAAGTTGATTGTGAATTCCGTCACCGTATTCTCATTTTGACCGAAAAGTCTTTGATTATCGGTACAAACCGCGAAAAAACCGAAAATCTTATCGATTTTTCACCTTTTTCAACCAAACGCCGTAAGGTTGACGATTACGATTTTGAAGTGTTTGAAATCAGTCGTATTTCTTCTGCTACTACCGACAGCTTGGTGGTGGGCGGTGTTTTGAGAATGACGGTGGACGGCTTAGAAAAACAAATTTGTGCATTTACCAACACTTACAAATTCCGCATAAACCGCCTTTGCGAAGTTTTAAACTTAAAGGCAAAGGGCGAAGAGGTGCCAGAAGATAAGCTTTTTGAGGAGAAACGTATCGAAAAGTGCCCGAAATGCGGTCACCGTTACCCTGACCCTCAACGGAAGGTTTGTCCCAAATGTATGGATAAACGTAAGATTTTCTTTAGGCTTGCGGGCTTTTTCAAACCGTTCACTTTGCAGATTGCCATTATGTGTGCAATGAGCGTTTTGACGGCAGTTTTTACGTCGGCATGGCCGTATTTAAGCGGTAGTTTGCTTTATGACGGCGTTTTGGCTAAAAATAAGGCTCTGCCTTTGTTATCCAACTTACCGATTAACGATTTTGCAATTATTCTTTTGTTGCTTGCACTTACAATGGCAGGTTGTAAACTGTTGCAACAACTTTTCGGCATCATTCAGGGCAGACAAGTGGCAAAGGTTGTACCAACTGTTGTAAGCACAATAAAGAAAAAGGTTTTCAGTGCAATACAACGGCTTTCGGTTTCGTTCTTTACCGGTAAACGCACCGGTGGGCTTATGACCCGTATTACCTCTGACGCTACACAGGTTTCCGATATTTTTATTGACGGAATACCCTATATTTTACCTAATCTGTTTACGCTTATTTTTTCATTTGCGGTTATGTTTAGCACTAACTGGGTGTTGGCGTTAACGGCTTGTGTTTCTATTCCTATTGCGGCTGTAATCAGTGTCAAATTACAACCGAGAATGTGGCATTATAACAGTAAAATGTTCCAAACCTCACGAGATTACCGTGCGAAAGTTAACGATAATTTGTCGGGAGCGAGGGTTGTCAAATCCTTCGGTATGGAGGATGAGGAATCTAAACGGTTGGACAAAGAAAATGACCGTGCTTATGATTCACAGTATAACGCAATGCGGTTTGACCTTAAATTTACCGCCGTTTATGAGGTCGCAAAGGCGGTTTCGGCTTTGGCGGTTTGGGGTGTTGGCGTTTGCTTTGTTTTGGCTGTGTTTAAACCGCAAATGTCATACGGTGAACTGATAACCTTTACCGGTTATGTTTCCTTGCTTGCCGACCCGGCAAACTTTTTCTCTCACATTTTCCGTTGGTGGTCGTCGTCTATGAACTCGGCACAACGTATCTTTGAAATTATTGACGCTAAACCTGATGTTGTCGAAACGGCAGAGCCTTTAAAACAGGACCTAGTAAAGGGTAAAATTGAACTTCAAAACGTAACTTTTGGTTATGAAGAAAACCGTGAAGTTATAAAGGATGTATCACTGACTGTAAATCCTGGTGAAACCTTAGGTATTGTCGGCAAATCAGGTGCCGGTAAATCAACGCTCGCTAACCTTATAACAAGGCTTTATGACCCTAATTCAGGTCATATATATTTAGATGGTGTCGATTTAAGAGATATGCGGTTTGAGGATATAAGAAGCTCGGTTGCCTTGGTCAGTCAGGAAACTTATATATTTAAAGGCTCAATTTTTGATAATATAGCCTACGCTAATCCTAAAGCCGACCGACGCGACGTTTTAAATGCTGCTATTGCGGCAGGTGCCCACGATTTTATTCTAAAATTGCCTGACGGGTATGATACCTATGTCGGTACGGGTGGTCGCAGTTTATCTGGCGGTGAACGTCAACGTCTGTCAATTGCACGTGCAATACTTTGTAACCCTAAAATTCTTATTTTGGATGAGGCGACGGCGGCGGTTGATACCGAAACCGAGCGAAAGATTCAAAATGCATTGGAAGAACTGTCAAAGGGCAGGACAACACTGTCAATTGCCCACCGTATTTCAACCTTGCGTAACGCTGATAAACTTATCGTTATAGAGGACGGTAAGATTGTCGAAAACGGCACACATGATGAGCTTATCAGAGCAAAGGGTACATATTATAAGTTGGTCGGAATACAAAACGAAGCGTTAAAATTCCGCAGTATCGGTGAATGAAAGGAGTAAAATATGACTGAAAATATTTTGGAAATTGAAAAAAAGCAAGCAGAAAAAAGTTTGAATATTTTAAGACTTACTCCTGAAAATGCCGAGTTTTACGAAACAAAAGGCGGACTTTTAGGGGTTAAAATCAACGGTGAGGATACCCAATACGTCAATGTGATTTGTTCTTTTCCGTTGACCGACCCCGAGAAGTATTTGTCAATCCGTTTGCCTGACGGTAAGCAGGAAGAACTTGGAATGATTGAAAATTTAAGTGATTTTAGTCCCGAAACTGTTGAAATTCTTAAAAAGCAGTTAAAACTTAGGTATTATATGCCTAAAATCACCCGCATTATCAGCGTTAAGGAAGAATACGGCTATACCTATTGGACGGTAGATACCGATTGCGGCAGGGCTAAATTTGCAAGCTCTTCGGGTTCTGCAGGTGCCGTTATTCATCACGGAAAAGGTGTAATTATTAAGGACTCTAACGAAAATCGTTATTTTTTAGAGGACTTGACTAAACTTACACCTAAAGAAATGAAAAAGTTAGACCTTTACTTGTAATTTTAATTTCAGAGGATAGATATGGAGCTTAATTTAGAGTTGCCGTTAGAATATTCCCGACGGCTCAAAGGTTTTACCGATGAAGCACCGGTTTACTGCGTACATCCCGATATTGATTTGTCGGGTCAGTTTACCGAAAATTTTTACGTCGGTGCGACCAAATCGTATCTGTTCAGCTTTAACGGTGAACAGCACAGTTTAATAAAGCTCTCGGATTGCGAAAAAGTACAGGTACGCAATCAGGTTGACAGCGGTCTTTTCACCGTTTCGGGAAACGGTGAGGAGTGTATTTTTGCACGCTTTACCGCTAAAACCACAACACAGTTCGCTTGCTTGAGCCGAGGTGTGAATCTGTTTATCCAAGGTAACACCGAACGCATTATCGAAAATCACGACCGTGAAAAGCAGTGTAAAAAATGCGGACGTGTGCTTAACGGTGCGGGCTTTTGTCCTAAATGTAATAAGGCTAGCCGCAGTATTAACCGTGTGTTGGATATTTGCCGTCCGCATTGGCCGATGTTTACAATTGTTTTTGCCATAATGCTGATAACAACTGCGTTAAATTTAGGTCAGCAGTTTGTGCTAAGGTGGTTTGTTGACGGTTACCTCTCTCACGGTAAAGGTACACTTAAAAACATTGCCGTTTTTATGGCAATTTACAGCTCGGTTATATTCATAGGCTTTTTGGGTCAGTTGCTTAAAAGTTACATAAGTACCCGTTTGAGTCTCAGAATAAGTTATATTTTACGTCACAAGCTGACCGACCATCTGCAAAAACTGTCAATGTCATTTTTGAATAAGCGAAGCACGGGAGAAATTATGCACCGTGTTTTTGACGATACATATAGCATAAGAACATTCTTTGCCAACAGTTTTTGTAATATGTTCCACCAGTTGGTTACGCTGATAGCATTGGCAGTGTTGATGTTGATACTTAATTGGAAATTAGCGTTAGCGGCTTTTGTGTTTGCACCGCTTATTGTTACGTTTGCACGTACGTTTTGGCCGTATATCCGTAAGATTTTCCATCGTCAGCGTCGCAAAGGCGATAAAATCCAAAACAAATTGCAGGATGTTTTATCGGGCATTAGAATAGTTAAGTCTTACGGACGTGAGAAAAATGAGATTGAAATTTTTAATGAACTGAATGACGAGTTAGCCAGAGTTCAGCGTAAAAATGAAAAATTCTTTGCAACGGTTTTCCCGATACTGTCGTTGCTTTTGTCGTTCGGTACATACTTGATTGTTTATTTAGGCGGTTTGGATGTTTTAGGCGGAAAAATGACTGCAGGTGAGTTAATGCAGTTTGTGTCTTACGCCGGAATGTTGTTAGGTCCTTTAAGTTGGATGTCATTCTTACCGCGACAGATTGTTAATATGACAACAAGTTTAGACCGCATTTACGATGTTTTGGAGGAAACTCCCGATATTAAACAGACGGAAAATCCCGTAAAACGCGATATTAAAGGAGAGATATCTTTTAAGGATGTAGTTTTCGGATATCATTCTCACGAAATAGTGCTTGATGGCATCAGCATTGATGTTAAACCGGGTGAAATGATAGGTTTGGTAGGTGCTTCAGGCAGCGGTAAATCTACATTTATCAACCTTTGTATGCGGCTTTATGATGTTGACGAGGGTCAAATCACGGTTGACGGTGTTGACATTAAGGATTATGACTCGGCTGATTATCACCGCCAAATCGGTGTTGTGTTGCAAGAAACATTCCTTTTTGCAGGAACAGTTTTGGATAATATTCGTTTTGCCAGACCCGACGCTACTTTGGAAGAGGTTATAAAGGCGGCAAAAGCGGCTAACGCTCACGAATTTATTTTAAAACTCTCCGACGGGTATAATACCTATGTCGGTGAAAAGGGTCATACGCTGTCGGGCGGTGAAAAACAGCGTATTGCTATTGCACGCGCAATTTTGGGTGACCCGAAAATTCTCATTTTGGATGAAGCAACCTCGGCACTTGATACCGAAAACGAGTATCAGATTCAGGGTGCTTTGGAACGTTTAAGGCAGGGCAGAACAACCTTTGCAATCGCACATAGACTGTCTACGCTTAAAAACGCCGACCGCATTGCCGTAATTGACGACCATAAAATTGCAGAACTTGGCACTCATAACGAGTTGTTAAAGAAAAAAGGCATTTATTATGGGCTTGTTATGGCACAGTTGGAAATGAATAAAAGAAAATCGTAATTAGGATTAAATTAGTGCAACTTCGTTCGGGAGGCTTTAAAATGACAACCAAAATCAAAAAAGTGCTTTCAGTTTTAATATTAATAATAATGGTTTTATCGCTCTTTGCCGGTTGTAAAGGCGGGAAAGGTACCGTTTTTGAAAGTGACGGTTTTCAGTATAGGGTTTATTCTGACCATACCGAACTTATGGCGTATATAGGTGACGGCGGTGCCGTTACTGTGCCTGATTCGTTAAAGGGTAAAAAAGTTACCGTTTTAGGTGAGGGGGTTTTCAAAAACCATTCTAATATCACCTCGGTAAAACTTCCGTCTACAGTTAAAACAATAAAAGCAGAGGCATTTAGCCGTTGTGCAGGATTAGTTTTTATTGAGTTGCCCAAAGGCGTTGAAACGGTTGAAAACGGTGCGTTTAGTTTTTGTACGGGATTAAAAACCGTAAAACTGCCGCCGACATTAAAAAGTATTTATGAAAACGCGTTTTATCAGTGTTTAAGTCTTGAAAGGGTTACCTTCCAGGAAGGTCTTATTACAATCGGTGACAATGTGTTTTATGACTGCCCTTTGTTGAACGACTTAAAATTACCGAATTCTTTAACCGAGATAGGTGTTAGTGCATTTGAAAAATGTATTAGTTTAACCGAATTTACGGCAGGAAGCGGTCTTATAAAAATCGGTGCAGGTGCTTTTTCGGGCTGCACCAAGCTCAAAAAAATTACGCTTAACGAGGGACTTATAACTATTGGTCAGAACGCGTTTTATGAAAATGCAGTGACCGAGATTGTGTTTCCTGAATCGGTGACAGAACTTAATGGTTGTCTTGGTCAGTGTAAATCCTTGGTGTCGGCAAAACTGCCGTCAGGGCTTACAGTTGTGCCAAAATCTATGTTCTACGGTTGTAAAAGTTTGGGTGAGGTTATAATCCCTCAAGGTGTTACAACTATTGAAGAAAAGGCTTTTAGCGGTTGCGAATTGTTAGTTTCCCCTAAAATGCCCGAAGGTCTTACAACAATTGGTGATTACGCTTTTGAACAGTGTTTGAAGTTTGATAAAATAACCTTTTCTGATGCACTTCAAAGCATCGGCAAGGGTGCGTTCTCGTACTGTGTCGGATTAAGTAGTGTCGAGTTGGGTAACGGCTTGAAAACCATTGGTGACGAAGCATTCCAAAACTGTTGGAAAATGAATTATATTACACTGCCGGCTTCGGTTGAAAGTGTCGGTGCTATGGCTTTCAGCTCTTGTAAATATCTGCACACGATTACCGTTAAAAAGCCTTCAGGTTGGTTTGACACATCGAATTGGGGTCAAGGCTTTAAGGTTAAATACAAGCCTGACGAGGCAAAATAAGAGGTTTTATGAACAAAAAGGATAAAAAAAGATTAGGTGCCGTAGCTTCTGAAATTTTTGAAAAGGAATATACCGGTGCAGTTTGCTCGCTTGATTATCGCGAGGGTGATGCATTTCAGTTGCTCATTGCAACACGTCTTTCGGCTCAATGCACCGACGCACGTGTTAATATGGTTACCCCTGCACTTTTTAAACGTTTCCCTGATGCCGAAAGTATGGCAAAAGCCGATGTGAAAGAGGTTGAGGAGCTAATCAAAACCTGCGGACTTTATAAAACAAAGGCTTTGGATTTAGTGGGTATAGCCAAAATGCTGGTTGAAAATTACGGAGGAAAAGTGCCCGATACGATTGAGGAATTAACTAAACTTCCCGGTGTTGGAAGAAAAACGGCAAACTTGGTCGTAGGTGATATTTATGGCAAGCCCGCAGTGGTGACCGATACGCATTTTATAAGGCTGTGTAATCGAATAGGTTTTGTGAAAACCACCGACCCGTTAAAGGTAGAACGCCAGATGCGTGAAATTTTGCCCGAAGAAAAGTCTAACGGGTTTTGCCACCGTGCTGTGCTTCACGGCAGAGCAGTTTGTACCGCAAGAAAGGCAAATTGTGAAAGCTGTTGTTTTAATGAATTTTGCGAAAAGCATTTAGATTATAACGGTTATAGAAAGTCGAAATAGTGTGTAAAAGCACTATTTCGACACCAAATCCTAGATTTGGTCACAAATTTTCTCTGAAAATTTGACTTTAACCGTTGCAATGAATATCGAGCCAATTCAAATTTTTATTTTTTTGAATTGGCAAAAGCCGATTATATCGGCTTGTCGGAACGCTTTAGGGCGTTTCGACATTCTATAATCATTATAATTATAAAAAGGATAAACACATAGGACGAATATTATGAAAATAATACATTGTGCCGACCTGCATTTAGACTCGAAGTTAGAGTCTAATTTGCCGCCCGCAAAATCGCGTGAGCGAAAAAATGAAATAAAAATGGCGTTCTGCCGAATGGTTGATTACGCAAAAGAAAACAATGTCACAGCCGTTATAATGGCGGGTGACTTGTTTGATACAAACCGTATATTGCCAACCACAAGGGATTTGATTTTAGGCAAGATTGCGGAATGTAAAGAAACTCAATTTTTATATCTTTGCGGCAACCATGACGCCGGAAAATTGTTGGCAGAGTGCGATTTGCCTAACAATTTAAAACTGTTTTCTGATAAGTGGTCGAGCTTTGAATACGGTAATGTAACCATAACCGGTGTTGAGCTGACCGAGGAAAACTGCCGTCATATTTACGGCGGTTTGACTTTAAATAGGGAATGTTTTAATATTGTTACAATGCACGGTGAAATTGGCACTTCTTCGGGAGTTGATGCCGTCAACCGTTCGGAGTTAAACGATAAAGGTATAAATTATTTGGCGTTAGGTCATTACCATAAACACGAAACCGGAAGTTTAGGTAAGGACGGTATCTGGGCGTATTCAGGTTGTTTAGAGGGTCGCGGTTTTGACGAGTGCGGTGATAAAGGCTTTATACTGCTTGATATAGCCGAAAACGGCAAGTTTACACACACCTTCGTTAAAAATTCAATCAGAGATGTTATTGAGATTGAATGTAATGTTTCGGGGTGTGAGGATTCGGCCGAAATTCTTAAAAAATTTGATGAGATATCTGCAAATGTTAACCCAAATGCAATGGTTAAGGTTGTACTTTGCGGAGGACTTTCACCCGAAGTAATAAAGGATATCGAGTATTTTAAAAAGCACCTTAATGATAAGTTTTGGTTTGCAAAGGTTAAGGATAACACCCGAATTGAACTAAAAATTGAGGATTATTTGAATGATGTTTCCTTAAAAGGTGAGTTTATTAGGGTGACTATGGCTTCTAGCCTGCCTGACGAAATGAAGTCTCGCGTTATTGAGTGCGGATTAGCGGCACTCAGCGGTCAGGAGGTGCTTTAATGAAACTTTTGGCTTGTAATGTTGAGAATTTTGGAACCCTTTCAGGTTTTAAAATGGATTTTTCTGATGGACTTACCGTGATAAATGAGCAAAACGGTTTCGGAAAATCGACCTTAGCACTGTTTTTTAAGGCGATGTTCTACGGCTTACCTAAAACTACAAGGAAAAAGGTTGCCGAAAATGAGAGAATGAGACTGACTCCATGGCAGGGCGGTCTTTTCGGCGGTACGCTTGATTTTGAAGTGGGCGGTAAAAGATACCGTATTGAGCGTTCGTTTTCCGATAAGGCAGGGGATACTTTTAAACTGTATGACCTTTCGACCGGCAGGGTTTCTAATGATTATAGCGAAAATGTCGGTTTAGAACTTTTTGGTATTGACGCCGAAAGTTTTGAGCGTAGCGTTTATGTTCCGCAGGATTATGATAATGTTGAAATGAATATCGGTATAAACGCCAAACTTACGGGATTGGTGGAAAACAGCGATGACCTCGGGAATTATGACAAAGCCTATTCTATGCTTGAAAAAAGAGCAAAAGAATACCAGGCTTTAAGGGGAAATAAGGGGTTAATCAGTGATTTGGAGTCGAGTGTCGAGCATCTGGCTGATAAAATCAGGGATGCTGAGGCTACCGAGTTGAATTTAAACCGTATTAATGAGGAGATTAAACAACTTAAAAGTCGCCAAGAAGAATTGACGGCTCAAAAGACTAAAGTGCGTCAAAATATTACGGTTGCGTCCGACCAAGCGGCATTGAGTGAACAGAAAAAGACCCGTGAAGCGTTACAGTTAGAAATTGCCGAACTTGAAAGAAAGCAAGGTTTGATTTTTGAACGTTACCCTGACGGTTTACCTGATGAAACCTTAATATCTAATGCAACCGAACAAGAAGCAATTTTAGATGTGACCGAGACGGAACTTAAATTTTTGCTTAATGACACCTCGGACAGTACAGCTTTTGAAGAAGTAAAAGCGTTCTTTAAAAACGGCGTTGTGACTGAAAACGAGATAGCAGAATTTAAGCAAAAGGCTTCGAGGTTGGCAGGATTAAGGCTTAAATCCGATACAATAAAACCGCAGGTTTCTGCAACAGCAACTGCTGAAACCACAGGCGGAGCAGGTGTTAAGATTGCAGTAATTTTGGCGGCAATATTGTTGCTCTCTGGTGCAGTTGTTACCGTATTGCAAACGGCAGTAGGCATCATTTTACTAGCTTTGGGTGTTTTAAGTGTCGGTACGGCAGGCTTTTTGTATCTCAAAAAGCAGATTTCGACTGCCGGCACAGGTGGTGATACCCAAGCTTTAGCACGTGAACTGAAAGAAACAGAAGAAGAGTGTGAGGTTTTATCTAAAGAACTTACCGACTTTATTGAAAAATATTTAACGGTTACCGATTTTGAAAAAGACATAAACACAATTACCGATAATTTCAAGGAATATGTGCGTTTAAAAACCGCCACTGAAGAGCGAAACGGCAAAATATCCGCACGCCAGAGCAGATTAAATGAGTGTAAGCAAGAATTAGGGTTATTTTTTGAAAGGTTTGGCAAAAATCCTCAAGGCAAGGTTGCAGGCGTTAGGCAGGATGTTAAAGATGCCAAAGAAATTGCTGTTGAAATCAAAAGCAAAACCGAACGCTTGGCTAAAATGCCCCAAGTTAATCTTAATGACGATTCCAATATAGAATTTGACCGTGAGGAACTGCTTTCTACCGAAAGAACGCTCAATGCACAGTTGGATTCTTTGCAGAATGAGTTAACCCGTAAAATCGCCGAATCGAGTAGACTTTCAGCAGAGTGCGAGCTCTTGCCGCAGTACGAGGAGCAGTTGGACAGCGTGAAGTCAGAGCTTAATGAGAAAAAGGCTCATCACGAGGTTTTGAAAACCACTATGACCTTGTTGGCAACGGCAAAAGAAAACCTTTCTATGCGGTATTTAGACCGTATGAGTGCAGGGTTTAAGTCTTATTGTGATGTGCTAAATGGTAAGCCTGACGATTTTATAATAACTCCCGAGCTCCAGATATCGGTTGAACGTGTTGGCAAGGTTAAGGAGCAAGCATATTTTAGTGCCGGTATTCAGGATATGATGAACCTTGCAATGAGGTTGTCGCTTGCCGATGCACTGTTTGAAAAAGAACAGCCGATGTTGATTTTAGACGACCCGTTTGTCAATCTTGACGACACAAAACTTAACAACTCACTTAAAATGTTGAAAGAATTGGCAAAAAACCGACAGATTATTTACTTAACCTGTCACAGCAGCAGAACCGTACAATAAAAAACACCGAGCAGGTTTAACCTGCTCGGTGTTTCTTATTGTTTTATTTATCATCCAATGTGTTTTTTTCAATTATATATCTCGGGCGGTGTTTGGTTTCAAGGTAAATTTTCCCGATGTATTTACCGATAACGCCGATTGCCGAAAGCTGAAGTCCACCCAAAACCCAAATTGAAGCCATAAGACTTGTCCAACCTGCAGTGGTGTTATCTAAAAAGTGCTGAACTAAAGAATAAATTAAAATTCCAATACCCAAAATCACAAGTAAAACACCTAAACGGATAATCAAGTTAATGGGTTTAATGCTTAAGGAGGTGATACCCTCAAAAGCAAAACTCAACATTTTCTTTAACGGGTATTTGGATTTGCCTGCAAAACGCTCACTGCGTTCATAGTAAACTATATCGGACGAGAATCCTATCATAGGCACAATACCGCGTAAAAAGAGGTTGACTTCTTGAAAATCCTCTAAAGCGTCTAAAGCACGGCGGCTTAACAATCTATAATCCGCGTGGTTGTAAACCGTTTCAGCACCCAAAAGCTTCATTAGTTTGTAAAACAAATGGGCGGTTGTTCTTTTAAAGAATGAGTCTTTTTTTCGTTTGGCTCTGACACCGTAAACTACGTCGTGACCCGAATGATAGCTTTCAATCATTTTGTCAATGGCGTTGATGTCATCCTGCAGGTCGGCATCCATTGAAATTACAGCATCAAACTTTTCCTTAACCGCCATAAGACCTGCTAAAAGGGCATTTTGATGTCCGCGGTTTCGGCTCAACTTAATACCCTCAAAATAATCGCTGGTTTTGGACAATTCGGTTATAATTTCCCAAGTTTTATCTTTAGAACCGTCATCAACAAAAACAATTTTACTGTCAAAAGATATACTTCCGACTGAAATGAGAGAATCATATTTCAAAGCAAGACGTTTTGCGGTTTCGTGCAAAACCTCCTCCTCATTGTAGCAAGGGATAACCAAACAAAGCTTCATAGCGTTGTCCTTTCTTGATTACTTTTATTTAAGTATATTTTTAATTAGTGTCGTTGTCAAGGGTTAATGTTAAAGGAATAAATGTTAAAAAATTCTCATACAATTAACTAACCGTTTTAGGAGTTGATTGTATGAGGAGTAATGTGAGCATTCGAGCCGCCGAGTTAGGGGAGTATATAGTCGAAACCAATGCCACCGTAAGAGCGTGTGCCAAGCAGTTCAAAATTTCCAAGTCCACAGTACATAAAGATGTAACCGAGCGGTTACGTAGAGCAGACCCGGAGTTGTGGGGTAGGGTAAAGGTGGTTTTAGAACACAATAAGGAAGAACGGCATATCCGAGGAGGACTCGCCACAAGGCGAAAATACAAGGGAATTTAACGCAATTTTAAATAATAAAAAACCGATACATTGTATTGTTCAGATACAGTGTATCGGTTTTTGGTTTTGCATTTTAATTATTTCCCCATAATTTTTTCTGCTAATTTTGCACCTGCCATAATACATTCGTCGCAGGTTTTTAAAGGTTTGCCGGTGGCTACACCTTTAATTTCACCGCAGATGCATGAGCCGATTTCTTTTTCGAAAGCCTCGTTGATTTCGCGACAAAGAGCGTAGGTTGATGCTTTGGATTTGGGTGACATAAGGTCACCTGAACTGTTTTTCATTCCCGCAATCATTATTGCGGCGGACAAAGCACCGCAGGTTAATTTACAGCCTCCCATTCCTGCACCGAAACCCTCGGCAATGGTCATAGCGGTCTGTTTTTCGAGTCCTAATTCCTCGGCAAAAGGCAGTAACACGGCTTGTGCACAGTTAAAGCCTTTTTTGTGAAGTGACAACGCTTCAATTGTTTTCTTTCCTGCCATAATTTATCTCTTTTCTTGATTTTTAATAATCAATATTTAAGGTTGCCGCGGCGTTAAGCTCACTATCGGCAATGTTGCCGTTTTGATATTCGTAAATAGCCTGAGCACCGACCATAGCGGCATTATCACCGCAGTATTTCTTTTCGGGATAGTAAAGCAGAAGTCCGTTTTTCTCACATTCCTCTGTCATTCTTTGACGTAATTCGGAATTTGCCGAAACACCGCCGGCAATGACTATTTTTTTCATTCCGGTTTGTTCGGCGGCTTTAAGCGTGTTGGCAATAAGTATATCACAAACACGGCGGCGAACTGTTGCGGATAACACAGGCACGTCGATTTCGATACCTTTTTGTTCGGCGTTGTGGGTAAGGTTTATGACGGCAGTTTTAAGTCCGGAAAAACTGAAATCAAGCTCGCATCCGTCAACCTTTGGCCACGGCATGGGGTATCTTTCGAAGTCCGGCTCGGTTGCGATTTTATCTAACATTACACCACCGGGATAGTCAAGCCCCATTGACCTTGCCGATTTGTCAAAACATTCGCCTGCGGCATCGTCACGGGTTCTACCAATAATTTGAAAATCTGTATAAGAGTTAACCTTGACAATCAAACTGTTACCACCCGAAACAAGCAAGCATAAAAACGGCGGTTCTAATTCGGGGTGTGAAATATAGTTTGCGGCAATGTGACTGCGTAAATGATGCACCGGAATAAGCGGTTTATTAAGCGACATTGCAAGACCTTTTGCGTAGTTTACGCCGACTAATAAAGCACCGATAAGACCGGGTGCGTGGGTGACGGCGATGGCGTCTATATCGTTTAAAGTAAGTCCTGCTTCGTGGAGAGCATCGTTAACCACTGTCGAAATTGCCTCACAGTGTCTGCGGGAGGCGATTTCCGGCACAACACCGCCGTAAATTTTATGTTCGGCAATTTGAGTTGCCACAATGTTGGATAAAACAGTACGTCCCTCAACCACTGCGGCAGCAGTTTCGTCACAAGAGGACTCTATTGCTAAAATTTTCATATATGTACCTTCTTTAAAAATCTAAAGTCATAATTTTTGCATTGTCAGTTGGCTCGCGGTAGAAGTTTTTCCGTTCACCTCTAACAGTAAAGCCATATTTTTCGTAAAGGCTAATAGCGGGTGTGTTTTGGCTTCTAACCTCTAACGTTAAAAAGGAAAGATTTTGCCCACTTGCAAAGGTAATCATAGCCTCTAAAATTTCACTTGCTAAGCCTTTTCGCCGAAATTCCGGTCGTACGGCAATATTTGTAATATCACCCTCATCTAAAACGACAGTAAACCCACCGTGACCGACTATTTTACCGTCAATTTCGGCAACAAAATAGTGTCCGTTGCGTTTTAGTGTTTCGGCAATTCCGGTTTCAGTCCAAGCCTCTGCACCTAATGTTAAACGTTCGGTTTCCGCAATGTCTTTCGCGTCAAAAATTTCGGCAGGGCGGATATTAACCTTTTCTGATATAAGCATAAACGCCCTCCAGTTTCGTTTCGATTTCATCGGCACAACGACGGTAATCATCTAAACTTCCGCCAAACGGGTCGGAAATATTGAGTGTAATAATTCTTTCATTCGGCACGCCGATTGATAAAAGAGCATTAGTGTGTGAATCGGTCATAGTTACAATCAAATCGGCATTATCAACGGCAAATTGGCTCAAAGGGGTTGAACGGTGTGCGGAAATATCAATGTTTCGCTCACGTAAAACCTCAATAGCGTTTTCGCTTGCACTGTCACCGCTGAAAGCCGCAAGACCGTAGCTTTTAACCTTAATTTTTAATTTTTCATCTTCCGATAAGCCGGCGTTAAACAAAGCCTCTGCCATCGGACTACGGCAGGTGTTACCCGTGCAGACGAAAATTATCAGTTTCTCATTCATTTTAACCTTTCGCGTCGTACCACGTTTTGCCTATATTGGCATCAACCGTCATAGGCACTTTAAGTTGTACGGCATTTTCCATTTCCTCTTTGAGAATTTTTGCGGCGATTTCCGCCTTTCCCTCAGGTGCCTCAACAATCAGTTCATCGTGCACCTGCATAATGAGGTTTGCCTCGGGCAACTCTTTTTTCAATCGCTCGAAAACTTTAATCATAGCAATTTTTATAATGTCGGCGGCGGTGCCTTGAATAGGCATATTTCTAGCAACTCGCTCACCGAATGCACGCATCATACCGTTGGTAGATTTTAGTTCAGGCAAAAGTCTGCGTCTGCCGAAAACCGTTTCGGCAAAGCCTTGCTCTTTAGCAGTTTCGACTACGCGGTGCATATAACTGTCAACCTCGGGGTAGGTTGCGAGGTAGCCTTTAATATAAGCGGCGGCTTCCTTGTTGGAAACGCCGATATCTTTGGCTAAAGAGTACGCACCGATACCGTAAACGATGCCGAAATTAACCGCTTTTGCACTTGAACGCATTTGCGGCGTGACCATCGTAATCGGCATATTGAAAACCTGACTTGCGGTGAGTGTGTGAATGTCTGTATCACTCAAAAATGCGTTTATCATATTGCTGTCATTGGCAATGTGAGCCAAAACACGCAGTTCAATCTGCGAATAGTCGGCATCAATAAGAGTAAAACCGTCTTTTGCTTTGAAGAAACGGCGTAATTCCCGTCCCTCAGGACGACGTACGGGGATATTCTGTAAATTGGGCTCAGATGAGCTGATACGTCCGGTTCTTGTTTCGGTTTGGTTTAGAGTAGAGTGAATCCTGCCGTCATCGGCTACAACGGCGGTTAAACCGTCACAGTATGTCGATTTAAGTTTTGTTAAGGTGCGGTATTCGAGCAAATGCTCAACAGCAGGGTGTAAAGGCTTTAATTCCTCTAAAACTTCAGCGTTGGTGGAGTATCCACTCTTGGTTTTCTTTTTACAAGGCAATCCCAATTTTTCAAAAAGTGCAACGCCTAACTGCTTGGGTGAGTTTAGGTTAAATTCATACCCGACCTCGTCAAAAATGGCGGTTTGCAGTTCGATAATACGTTTTGAAAGTGTGTTGCCGTAGCTAAAAATTCCGTTTGTGTCAACCAAGAAACCGATGTTTTCCATTGACGCTAAAACTTCGGCTAACGGAATTTCAATATCGTGAAGAAGTTTATCCTGCTTTGTTTCACTGAGTTTATTTACTAAAGTGCGGTTGACCTCACTTAAAAGTGCAATTTGGGAATATTCCTCGTCGATTTCGGGGGTAGGAATAAGATATTCCTCTGAAAAACGTGGCAGAGAATACTCTGATGACGAAGGGTTAATAAGGTAACCCGCAAGGCAGGTGTCAAAACTTATATTTTTAATTGAAATACCTGACTTTAAGCAAACTTTGTGTAACGGTTTTGAGTCATAAACTCTCTTTTCAATTTTCTCGTTTTCCAATAACGCTTTTGCGGTGTTAAGGTCGCATTTTGTCAATTTTTGACCGGCTGAAATGTATAAAGTTTCACCGTCAAGCAAAATGTCGCAAAGGCTTTCGTTTTCGGCAGTCTTTAACACTTCACCGCTCTCGACAACCTCATATTTTGGTGCATCTACTTCGGTTTTTACTGATTGCACAGCCGAAAGGTTTAATTTCTCAAGCATTGAGAAAAATTCAAGTTCGGAAAGCAGTTTTGCCAAATTGCCGTCTTGACGTTCTTTTGTTTTGTAATGTTCAATATTCTGGTCAATCGGTGCTTGGCGGTTGATTGTACCTAAAAAACGGCTTAAGTACGCCGATTCTTTGCCACCCTTAAGTTTTATACGCAAGGAATCGCGGATATCAAGTGAATCAAGGTTTTCGTAAATATAATCAATACTGCCGAAATTTTTAATTAGTTCGTCGGCGGTTTTTTCACCCACACCGGGGACACCGGGGATGTTATCCGAAGCGTCACCTTGAAGTGCTTTAATTTCAATCATTTGAAGTGGTTTAACACCGTATTTTTCAAAAATCACTTCAGGTGTATAGGCTGTTATTTCAGGTCGACCCATTTTGGTTGCCGATAATAACACCTTTGTCGAGTCGGACACCAACTGGAATGAGTCGCGGTCGCCGGTTGCGATTACGCAGGTATTGTTACTTTCCTCGCAAAGACGGGCCAATGTACCCAAAATATCATCAGCCTCAAACCCTTCGGTTTCAAGGCAGGTATAACCGAACAACGGCAAAAGCTTTTTTAAAATGGGCATTTGCTGTCTTAATTCTTCCGGCATAGGTTTACGGCCTGCTTTGTATTCGGAATATTCTTTGTGGCGAAAGGTCGGTGCGTGCAGGTCAAATGCCACAACAACACCGTCGGGGTTTTCAGCCTCTAAAAGGCGGTTTAATATGCTCATAAAACCGTAAACTCCGTTTGTGTAGAGTCCGGTTTTAGTGGTCAGCAATTTGATGCCGTAAAACGCACGGTTTATGATACTGTTTCCGTCAATTGCGAGTATTTTCATTTGAATTTCTCCTATGACATAATTTCACAAATATATTGTACCACTGTTCCTTTAAAAACACAAATAAAAGTTGCAATAATTGTCAATTTGGTGTAATATTTATTTGTATTTTTATTGATTGAGGTATTTATGAAGATAGGAAATTTGGAAATTTCAGGATATGCGGCGTTAGCACCTATGGCAGGCGTTGCCGACAGAGCAATGCGTGAAATCTGCCGTGAGCACGGTGCGGCTTATTGTGTAGGTGAGTTGGCGAGTGCAAAGGGCATATCCTTAAACGATAAAAAATCGGCAGCTTATTTAGAAGTGAATGAAACCGAGCGACCTTATGGTTCTCAACTTTTCGGTTGCGAGATTGACCCAATGGTTGAGGCGGCAAAGCAAGCTGAATTTAACGGGCCTGATTTTATAGATATAAACATGGGTTGCCCTGCACCTAAAGTTGCCGTAAGCTCGGGCGGTGGAAGTGCTTTGATGAAAGACCCCGATTTAGCCGCACGTATAGTTGAGGCGGTGGTTAAAGCCGTTAAAGTTCCTGTAACCGTTAAGATGCGGGCAGGGTGGGATGACACTTCTAAAAACGCTGTCGAGCTTGCACGCTTGGTTGAATTAGCAGGTGCCTCGGCAGTTACCGTGCATGGCAGAACAAGGGTGCAGATGTATGCACCGCCGGTTGATATTGACATTATCCGTGCAGTTAAATCTGCGGTAAAAATTCCGGTCATCGGCAACGGTGATGTTGACTCACCTAAAGCTGCCGCCAAAATGTACGAAGAAACCAATTGCGATTTCGTTATGGTAGGTCGCGGTGCAATGGGTCAGCCGTGGATTTTCCAACAGATTAATGCCTACCTTTCCGACGGTATTGTTTTGCCCGACCCTCCGCTTGAAAAAAAGATGCTGACGTTAATTAATCAGGTCGAGCGAATGAGGGAGTATAAGGGCGAGAAAATTGCTATGCTTGAAGCCAGAAAGCATACTGCTTGGTATATGAAAGGCTTAAAAGGTGCGGCAGATTTACGGCGAATGGCAGGTAATATCACTAAACTCGATGATGTTATTGAAATTGTAAAACAAGCAATGGAATTAAATAAACAATTATAAACAAAGTGAAACGGCAGGCTTTTTAGCCTGCCGTTTTTATCAGTGTATCTTATGCTTTTTTCTGTTTGTTGGTCAAGAGTTTGAGAACGAACAATGTGCCAATCATTAAGACAAGTGCAATAGGTAAAGTAATCATCCAGTTCTGAACAAATCCTGTGATAAGATAGCAAACGAACGAAACGCCTGCAACTGTCAATGCGTAAGGCAACTGTGTTGAAACGTGGTTGATGTGGTTACACTGACCACCTGCGGAAGCCATAATGGTGGTATCCGAAATGGGTGAGCAGTGGTCACCGCAAACAGCACCTGCCATACATGCCGAAATAGCGATAATGGCAATCTCGCCGCCGTTGACGAATACGCTCAAAACAATCGGGATAAGGATACCGAATGTACCCCAAGATGTACCGGTTGCAAACGAAAGTCCAACTGCAATCACGAAGATAATAGCAGGCAAGAAGTTCTGCAAACTGCCAGCCGAGTTCTGAATAAAGTTTGCAATAAATACGTTAGCACCGATAGAGTCGGTCATAATTTTAAGGGTCCAAGCACAGGTTAAAATCATAATAGCGGGAACCATTGCCTTGAAGCCTTCAGGGATGGAATCCATACATGCCTTAAAGCTTAAAACTCTGCGGCAGAGGAAGAAAATAACGGTCAAAATTGTTGCGATGAACGAGCCGTAGAGCAAACCTACCGAAGCGTCGCTGTTGGAGAAAGCATCGATAAAGTTTTCACCGCTGAAGAAACCGCCGGAGTAAATCATACCGATAACGCAAGCGATGATTAAAATGATAACCGGAACTACGAGGTCACAAACGCGACCACGGGGGTTTTCGGGAAGAGCCTCAATGCTTTCCTGAACGCCTGCCGAGAAAATATCGCCATTTTTAGCGTTTTCCTCATGCTTTTTCATAGGACCGAAATCAAATTTTGCAATTGCCAAGAAAATAAGCATTGCAATGGTGAGAATTGCATAGAAATTATAAGGGATAGCACGGATAAAGAGTGACATACCGTTTGCGGCACCGGCATCTGAGGCAAAACCTGAAACTGCGGCAGCCCAAGAAGAAATCGGAGCAATAATGCAAATCGGTGCGGCGGTAGAGTCAATTATGTATGCCAACTTCGAACGAGAGATGTTGTGCTTATCGGTAATGGGACGCATAACCGAGCCAACGGTCAAGCAGTTGAAATAGTCATCAATAAAGATAAGCACGCCTAAAGCAACGGTGGCAAGTTGTGCACCAACGCGTGTTTTAATGTGTTTGGTTGCCCAACGGCCGAAAGCGGCAGAACCGCCTGCCTTGTTCATCATAGCAACCAAAGCACCGAGCATAACAAGGAATATTAAAATACCTACGTTATAGCTGTCGGCAAGACTGCCTACAAAACCGTCGGAGAATACGTGCGTGATAGTTCCCTCGAAATTAAAGTTAGAGTAAATAAGTCCGCCTGCTAAGATGCCGACAAAGAGGGAAGAATAAACCTCTTTTGTAATCAAAGCCAAAACGATTGCGATAATCGGCGGTAAGAGAGACCAGATTGTTGCAAAATAAGGAAGTTCTTCGCGAACCTTGGAAAGTGCGACCTCGATATTTTCCTTAAAACCTGGGTCGTGGTTTACGTTGACCTTAAAGTTGTCAACGTAGTCCTTAGCGTCGTTACCCTCGAATTCCTCGTCAAAAATGTTAGCTGAGAAATCATACTGGGTTTCCTCGCCGTCAACCGTAACAGTGGTGGTGGCGGGGGTAATTTGGGTATCGGGTTCGAAATCAAATTCAATTTCAACTTCATTTGCCGTAGCAGAAGCCGAAACGAAAAGTGAGGTGATTGTAAAAACAACCAAACACATCATAGCAACCGTAACCCATACCTTGCGTCTTTGGGGTATTAGTTTCATTTTAAATTCCTCCTAAATAAAACAGAAAAAGTTGTGGCGTACCTCAACTCTGTCTTTTAAGTCATTATATAATTTGCGTGTCACAAAATCAAGTAAATTGTGAAAATTTGTCGTACTGCCTAATTTGAACGGTAAAAATCTGTATTATTCGTATGACAACCACCTTACATTTCGTAGGGACTTGCTCAATGCCCTCCTTGCCTAAAGGAGGGTGGCAGCCGTAGGCTGACGGGAGGATTTTTTTGCCTCCCTTGCCTAAAGGGAGGGGGACCGCGTTAGCGGTGGAGGGATTTATAACCGACCGTCGAGGACGCCTGTCCCTACATTATGTAATTTAACCATGTCGTAGGGACTATCGTCTCGGCGGTCTGTTTAACCAACAAGTGAGACAATATATATTATATAATGTAAGAGAAACCGAAAAATCAGCAATATATAAGTTTAAAATTTGTTTATGCAACGTAAAGTGACATGTGAAAAAATGACGGAAAACGTTTAAAAAAAATTAAAAAATAATTCAAAATAAGGTTGACATTTTGGTTAAGGTGTGGTTTAATAAAATAGAATTAAAACGGTTATGATCTCTAATTGTCTTTAGTTGACCGTGTACCGGCGAAGGCAGTTTCGACGAGCGGTAATGAACTACTGATTAAATAGCGGTTGTAATCAATTCAAATTATTATAATTTTCTTGTTTAAAATAAGAAAGGAGAAATTTATTTATGTTTAATGTAAGTAAAAAAACTTTAAGCGTAGTATTGTGTTTGGCATTGCTTGCATCAGTTGTTGCAGTATGCTTTATGACACCTGCTTCGGCTGAAACAATTACTTCTACACAGTCTTTTACCAAATATCTTGAAATACCCACTTTGGATGATACTGTTGTAGACCTTCCGTTTGAGGGAGAAGAAAATGAAAAGTACGGTATCTCGTTTGGCCGTTATACAGCAGGAGAGCTTAGCTATGCAGATGGTTATCCTAAGTTAACCTGCGGAGGCCATTGGTTCTTCTTTGGTAAAGACGGTAGTATGGGTAAACCCGGTGTAGACTTTTACTGTTTCCAAGGTGAATCTAATGCAACAGAAGTATTCGCCAATGCAATTGAACACCTCTATACATTTGAAGCTGGCAAAACCTATATGGTAAGCTTTGATGTAAAGGCTCTTGAGGGTGCTGCTGTAAACGGAACTATAAAATACGGTCTTAATACTAACCCTGCTGCAGGTCCTAACGGTGACAAAACCGGTATGAAGGTTGTTTCCGATAAGGGCTTTACTTTGTCAGCTACAGAAGAAGGTTCAAATTGGCAGAAAGCTACTACTATCTTCACTGTTGAAACTGCCGGTAAGTTTGGTATTTGTCCCGACATTGGCGGTAGTATTGCTATCGACAACTT